>DASZZH010000037.1 GCA_035543335.1 Burkholderiales bacterium | reverse complement strand
TTTACGCTTATCTCAACCGTTGCGCGCATGTGGGCCTGGAACTGGACTGGATCGAGGGTGAATTTTTCAATGATTTGGGGTTATACTTGATTTGCTCCACGCATGGCGCCACGTATGCGCCCGACACCGACTTGTGCGTGGCCGGACCGTGAGAAGGCGCGCGCCTGGAGCTGCTTGCTGTGGAGGAAAAAGACGGCAAGGTTTACTGGTTAACAAGAAAGGATTGAAGCATGGCGGATGACGGTCAACCCGGCGGCGACTGGGAACGCCAGATTGTGGAAAAGCTGGCGCTGTCTGCGCTGCAGGAGCAGCGCCGTGCGCGCCGTTGGGGCATTTTCTTCAAATCGCTGATGTTTATCTGGCTGTTTGGGATATTGTTGCTGGCCGCGGGCTGGATCGGCAAGAAAGACGGCGCGCTTCCCGGCAAACACACCGCGCTGGTTGAATTGAACGGAATCATTGCGCCCGGTACCGAGGCCAGCGCCGAAAATGTCGCTTCGGGTTTGCAGCAGGCATTTAAGGACAAAAACACCCAAGGCGTGATCCTGAGCATCAACAGCCCCGGCGGCAGCCCGGTGCAGGCGGGTTACATCAACGACGAAATCCGCCGGTTGCGCGCCAAGTATCCGGGAATCCCGCTTTACGCCGTGGTACAGGATATCTGCGCGTCGGGCGGCTATTACGTCGCAGTGGCGGCTGACAAGATTTATGTGAACAAGGCAAGCATAGTCGGTTCGATTGGCGTGCTGATGGATGGTTTTGGTTTCACCGGCACTATGGAAAAACTCGGCATCGAGCGCCGCTTGCTTACCGCGGGCGAAAACAAGGGTTTTCTTGATCCGTTCTCGCCGCTGACTCCCGCACAAAAGGATTATGCGCAGAAACTGCTCAACGAAATCCACCAGCAGTTCATCCAGGTGGTGCGCCAGGGCCGCGGCAAGCGGCTCAAAGAAACGCCGGACATGTTCAGCGGCCTGATCTGGAGCGGGCAGAAGAGCATCGAGCTTGGGCTTGCCGACGCCATGGGTAATGCGGATTACGTGGCGCGCGAAGTCATCAAGGCCGAAGAAATCGTGGATTTCACTCCGCATGAAAACCTGGCGGAGCGTTTTGCACGGCGCTTTGGCGGCGCCATGGCCGAGGCCCTGTTTGTCAGCCCGCACTGGAGTTTGCGTTAGTCGCCGCAATAGAGCAGGAACACTGTTGGCCTTTTATTGATTTCCGGCAATTGCGTTCTCCATTCCCTGATGCGCCGCGTGACGATGCTTTCGCCGGGAAGTGTAATATCGGTGGCCAGGCCGAGCCAGGTGGTGTCGCGGCAGGTTTCAATCAGGCTTTGCAGCAGTTTCTGATTGCGGTAGGGCGCTTCGATGAAAATTTGTGTCTGATCAAGCGCTTTCGAGTTCTTTTCCAGATCTGCGATGCTTCTCCTGCGCTCGTCTTCTTTCACTGGCAAGTAACCATGGAAGACGAAACGCTGGCCATTTAATCCTGAAGCCATCAGCGCCAGCAGAATTGCCGAAGGGCCAACTAGCGGCACCACCCGAATGTTATGCAGATGTGCCAGCCTCACCAAATCGGCGCCAGGATCGGCTACTGCCGGACAACCGGCTTCAGACAATAAACCCACGTTTTTCCCCGCCAACAACGGCTTGAGCAAACCCTTTAGCGACTCTGACGGGGTGTGCTCATCCAGAGTCAAGAGGTTTAATTGCTGCAGAGGCGTTCGAAGCTCAAGTTGTGCGAGATACTGTCTTGCGCTTTTGGGGTTTTCAACGATGAAGGTATCGAGTTTGCCGGCAAGTTGTCTGGCCTGCTCCGGCAAGCTAATGCCATCTGCGCCAAGAGAGGCGGGGATGAGGTAAAGAATGCCTGGCGGCATATAGGAACCTCTGATTAAGTCCTCCGCGGATTGCGTTGCTGGCAAAATGCGGATGGATGCAAGGCGCGCGACGAAGGTCGTACTCGAAGTACGACACCGAGGAGGGCCCGCGCAGCGTCCGCACCTGCGAAGCTGTGCAGTGAAGCGGGCCAGCGCTCGCCTTCGCGGTCGCATGTGTCGAGGCTCCACGCTCCGGCG
>DASZZH010000036.1 GCA_035543335.1 Burkholderiales bacterium | reverse complement strand
TCCAACCGGTATTAGGGGCCGGGAGTATTTTAAAGGTAACGGGGTAAATTAGCGTCCCTAGGCGTAAGCCCTTGGGTAAAGAGACCGGACTAATTAGGTGCGGGCGGTTGCGGCACTACCTGCTGCCAACCTCCCGGACATTCCTGGACGTAGGGGTAATAGGCATTCGCGTCGGCGCAGTAATACCAATATGCCTGAGACTGCGCGGGTGCCTGCCCGCCACCCCCCTGTTCAATGTAATCCGGCGATGAGTACGGCATCGCGGCAACCGGCGGATAGTAATAGTAGGGAGTAGGGTAATAAAAAGGCACAAAAACCGGAGCACCTATAATAACAACGTTAGATCGAAAATGCCGGTGGAAGGCGTGGCAAGAAATGAAATGGGTGCGGCACGAGTTGAAACGACCACGGCACGAGTTGACTACGGTGCGACAAGCGCTGTGACCGACAAAACCATGCCCTCTGCAGGAGTTTAAGCTGTGGGAATTCGCTACAGAGTGCCCACCCGCCGCGCTGACGTCGGCGCTAGCAAACATGCCTGCCGCCGCCGTGGCGAGCGCTATGCCGGTAAGATTACCTGGGGTTTTCGTAAACATCGCCTTGCGCCCATTTGGCAATAGAGTTTTGACCGATTATTCGCATAGCAATTCCCCTGATCTGTGGTAAGGCATGATCGCCTCCTCTCCACGGAAGATAAGGACATGGTCGCTACTAGAACTGCGACAGCCCGATATCAAATAGGTTCCAGGACCTGACCCCGACTTTGCCACTGACCTAGTATCACCCACCCTCTCCCCCACTCCCTGCTTGCTGTTGGACAATTTAGGGAACCTCTGATTAAATCCTACATGAGGCGCGTTGCGTCGAAAAGCGGATGAGCGCAAGGCGCGCGACGAAGGTCGTAGCTCGGACTACGAAGCCAAGGAGGGCCCGCGCAGCGTCGCACCTGCGAAGCTGTGCAGCGGAGCGGGCCGTGGTTCGCCGGATTGCGGTTGCGCGGACCAGCGCTCGCCTTCGCGGTCGCACCTCCAGGCTTCGGCGAGCACGAAGCGCGCGCCGCTTTTCGCCGCAACCCACGGGGACGGGGCATTAAGGGCATCATGCGTTGTCGCTCGTCGCTTGTTTGGCATCCACCAAACGGTGCTCCTCGCTTCGCGCCTGCCGCCCTTAAAGCCAACCGTCGCGCCCATGCGGGACTTAATCAGAGGTTCCTTAGATGCTGGTGAAATAGCAATCCAGTTAGTTGCGATTCGCGCTTCATTGGATTTCGGGGAGGAATAGGTGCAGCAACCCTTGCCGGAGAGCCGCCCGCAAATTGCCTGGCCGAGCCAGTTCTTGCGCTTTGCCGGCGCGGGTATCTTTGGCACGACCGCGCATTACCTGGTTTTACTTGGCCTGGTCGAGATCGCGGGAATAAACGCGGTTGCGGCTTCGTTTCTTGGCTTCGTCTGCGGCGCACTGGTGAACTACGCCTTGAGCCGCCGTTATATCTTCAACAGCGCGCTCCCGCACCGGCAGGCGCTGCTTAAATTCTTTGGCGTAGCGCTGGTTGGCCTTTGCCTTAATACGCTCATCATGTTGGTGGGCGTTGAGACACTGGGTTTACACTATTTCCTGGTACAGCTCGCGGCAACCGGTATGGTGCTGATCTGGAATTTCGCCGGCAACAAGTTTTGGACGTTCAGGGAAAAAACATGACCGCAAGCGCAACTCCAATCGGGCTGCTTTCAGTCGTGGTGCCGGCTTACAACGAGGAGGCCGTGCTGCCGCAGTTTCACTCGCGCCTTTCCGCGGTGCTGGCAAAAATTTCCGCGCCCGCCGAGGTCATTTACGTCAATGACGGCAGCAGCGACGGTACGCTGGACGCGCTGAACCAATTAAAGAAAAACGACGAGCGCATGGCCATCGTGGATTTGAGCCGCAACTTCGGCAAGGAAATCGCGCTGACCGCCGGCCTCGATCATGCGTCCGGAGATGCCGTGGTGGTGATTGACGCCGATTTGCAGGACCCGCCGGAGCTGATTCCTGAATTCATCCGCTATTACCATGAAGGCTGCGACGTGGTATACGCCCAGCGCGTGGTTCGCGAAGGCGAAAGCGCGCTGAAAAAAGCCACTGCTTACGCTTTTTACCGCCTGATGCAGCGGATGAGCAAAGTCAAAATCCCGGAGGACACAGGCGACTTCCGGCTGCTCAGCCGCCGCGCCGTCAATTCGCTGAGGCGATTGCGCGAGCAGCACCGCTTCATGAAGGGACTGTTTGCCTGGATCGGCTACCCGCAAAAAGCCGTGCCTTACCAGCGCGAACCGCGCGCCGCCGGCGAGAGCAAATGGAATTACTGGCGGTTGTGGAACTTCGCACTAGAGGGGATTACCTCGTTCAGCACCGCGCCGCTGAAATTCGCGACCTACATCGGCTTGGTTACCTCCCTCGCGGCATTTGTTTTCGCCGCCGTCATCATCTACAAAACGCTGGCGTTCGGCGAACCGGTGCGCGGCTACCCTTCACTGATGGTGGTGATTTTGTTTCTCGGCGGGGTGCAGTTGTTCACCATCGGAATTATCGGAGAGTATTTGGGACGGATGTTCAACGAAACCAAGCGCCGGCCGCTTTACATCGTCAAGGATTATTCACCCGCCGGGACTTCCACCACCCGCCCCGACCCGCTCTTCCAATAAAAATGCCCGAGCGCTTCCGCGTCCCGCCATTCGAAAAACTGGTCAAGTTCTATCGTGTACTGGCGGCAATCGCGGTGCTTGCCGTTATCTACCTCGCCTGCGCCAAGCTGATTAAAAACCCGATTGCCAAGGTGGACCTCGAGGTTTACCTGCACGCCGCCAAGCTGCTGCTGGCGGGGAATAATCCTTACCTCACTTCGATTCCGGCCGGCGTCTATTATTATCTCTACCCGCCGCTCCTCGCTTTTCTTTTTATTCCTTTCACGTTTATCCCAATCAATGCCGTCGTCGTTCTGTGGTGTGTGCTGAATGTGCTGTTGACCGGCTGGATTATGAAAACGTTTTACGAACTCATCAGTGGCACGCCGTTTTTCGAGGTCCCGGCCAAAACCCGCTGGGTCATCTGCTTTTTTTCGCTGCTGCCCACGGCCCGCTTCATTTTCAACCACCTCTCATACGGGCAATCCAACATCGCGATGCTAGCGTTGGCGCTTCTCGGGCTGGTTTATTGGAAAAAAGAAAAACCGGTTGCCGGCGGCGCGGCAATTGGCCTCTCCATCGCGATTAAAGTGATTTCGCTTCCCCTGGCCGTCTGGTTTCTCGCCAGGCGCAATCTGCGGGTCACGCTGGGCATAGTCGCGGGTCTTATCATTGGGCTGCTGCTGCCGGCGCTGCTGCTGGGCTTCGGCAAGAACCTGGAATTTCTGGATTACTGGGTACGCAACATCGTACTCTACGACGACTTGCGCAATACCAAATGGCCGCTACACGTTAATCTATCTCTGCAAGCGCAGCTTTACCGCTTCTTCAGCGACACGGCGGCATTTGAATTCAACGGCAAGCTCTACTCCCTCACCCTTTTTGCCGTGCCGGTGGAAACTTTGCACCTCATCGGGCGCCTCATCGTCATCCTGATCGCAGGAACCCCGGCCTGGTATGCCTACAAATACCGCAAGCACGGCGCGCTCGTTTTGCAATGGGGCGGCATCGCGCTGACGTTCAGCCTGATGCCGCTGTTTGCGACGGTGATGCAAAAGCATTACCTGGTGCTGCTGCTGCCCGCGTATCTTTATGTGATGCACCTTTGGTATGACGAAAAGCTCGAAGACAAGATGTTCCGCAGCCTGGTCCCGGCTTCAATGGCCTTGCTCACACTCTCCAGCGCGGTTTTTTGCGGGGAATTTCTGTCGCGGCTGCTCGCCGCTTCCGGATGCCTGGCTTTGGGCGTGCTGCTGCTTTCCGCCGCCATTTTCCGCGCCGCGGCCTGCCTGCGCCCAAGTTAAAGCAACACTCGCCTCAGACGCCGAGCTGGACAGCCAGATCGTTAAAATCCGTCGCGGTGATATCGAATGCCGCATCGGGAGTTGAATCGAAAGCGCACCCGCGCCCGAACTCAAGCGGCCGCTGCACCCAGGCGGTTTTGAAGCCCAGGCTTTTTGCCGCAAGCAAATCGTATTTGTGCGCTGCCACCATCATTATTTCCCCCGGCTGCAGGGCCAAAAGATTTGCCGCCATTAAATAAACTTGCCGGTCCGGCTTGTAATGCCGGGCCAATTCCGCAGACAAGATGCAGTCCCAAGGCAGGCCGGCGTACTTTGCCATATTAGTCAACAAAGCGATGTTGCCGTTGGAAAGCGTGGCGAGAGTGAATTTCTTGCGCAATCTTTTCAATCCGCGAACCGCATCAGGCCAGGGCTTGAGCCGGTGCCACGCACGGTTGAAATGGTCTTTCTCCGCATCGGTTAATCTGCTCACGCCGAATTCGTCGAGCAGGCGATCCAGCACCAGGCGATGCAGCGCGTCAACATTGGTCCAGGGCAGTTCACCACGGCGCACTTGATCCATCGCCGGCGCGTAGCCGGCGCGCCAGGCATCGGCGAAGCGCTGCCAGTCGAGCTTAATGTCTTTGGCCAGCCCAAGCCGCCGGCCCTCGCGGATGACGGAGCCGCGCCAATCCACCACCGTGCCAAAAACATCAAAGGTAAGCGCTTTGATTGAGACGGGGCGTCCAGTGTCATTCAAGCAGCAGCCTTGCCGATGACAGTGGCTTCGGGCACTTCGGTCAGGCGCCCGGTTTTCACCTCGTAGATATACCCGTAAATGGGAATGTCGCGCGGCACCAGCGGATGATTCCTGATGCGCGCCACATCGGCGCACACGCTCTTTGGCTGATCCTTGATGCTAAGCCAGTCTATGAACTGCCCTTCCATCGAACCCGGCCCCTTGCCACTATCACGCCAGCCGTCTTTCGTGAGTGAAGCGGTTTTCAGGCTGCTTGCCAACAGCCCTCGCATCACTTCATCGGTAAAGGTTTCCATGCCGCAATCGGTGTGGTGTATCACGAACCATTCGCGGGTGCCGAGCAGCTTGTACGAAATCACCAGCGAGCGGATCGCATCGTCGCTCGCGCGCCCGCCGGCGTTGCGTATCACGTGGGCGTCGCCCTCCGCCAGCCCCGCGAACCTGGAAGGCTGCAGGCGCGCGTCCATGCAGGTGAGAACGGCGAAATGCCGCGCTGGCGGCATCGGGAGTTTTCCCTTGTCGCCGAAGTTTTTGGCGTATTCCTTGTTTGCATCAAGCACTTCCTTCAGGATTTTACTCATGAGGCGCCTCCAATAATGTCAGCGTTGCTAAACTTGTTGATGAGCTGATTGACGTCCGGGGCAAGTGCCGCCAATCTCGGGTATGGCCACGCCCATCCCGCGTACCCTGTTGTCCGTTCACGCGTATCACTATTAGACCGGCGCGGCCGGCTGCCGAGCCGGCTTAATTAATCTTGCTCCACAGGCAACGGCCGCCGCTCGCCTGATCGATTTCCTGCAACTGCTGCGCGTGGGCCCGCAGCTCCTCCGGCGAAGCGGCGATTATCAACAAATCGCGTTTGATGGCGCGCGCAACTTCGGCACATGGTAACGCGCCATCCTCTTCATCTATCATCAGGCTTTCCTGGCCGCGCGTCATCGCCACATACACGTCGGCCAGCAGCTCCGTATCGAGCAGCGCGCCGTGCAGCGTGCGCTTGGAATTGTCCACCTCATAGCGCTCGCACAAGGCATCGAGGCTGTTTTTCTTTCCCGGATGCAGCTCCTTCGCCATCTTCAGCGTATCCACGATGCCGGCGCAGTATTCCTTGAGCCGCTTGAAGCCCAACAGTCCCAGCTCGTAATCGAGAAACGCCTCGTCAAAAGCCGCATTGTGGATAATCAGCTCGGCGCCGCTGATGTACTCGAGGAATTCGTTGACAATGTCCTTGAACCTGCGCTTGTCCTGCAGAAATTCGCGCGTTAAGCCGTGAATCTGCAGCGCCGCCGCGTCACTGTCGCGTTCGGGATTGAGATAGCTGTGGAAACGGTTCCCGGTGAGCCTGCGGTTCAGCAGCTCCACCGCGGCCAGCTCAACCACGCGGTGCCCGAGGTTGGGCTCCAGGCCGGTGGTTTCGGTATCGAGTATGATTTGCCGCGTCACTCCTTACTCCTCACGCTTTAATTGCATTGATTCGACCCCGCGGTTCGCCAGGCTGTCGGCATGCTCATTGCCTTCATCACCGCTGTGGCCCTGCACCCAAATCCATTCGATCTGGTGTCCTGCGGCAAGTTCGTCCAGACGTTTCCACAAATCGCTATTCTTTAAAGGTTTCTTGTCGGCGCTGCGCCAGCTACGTTTTTTCCAGTCGTGTATCCATTCGCTGATGCCCTGCTGCACATAGCGCGAGTCGGTGTGCAGCTTCACTTTGCAGGGACGTTTGAGCGCGGAAAGCGCTTCGATGACCGCGGTCAATTCCATGCGATTATTGGTGGTCTGCGCCTCGCCCCCGAAGAGTTCCTTGACATGGCCGGAGTATTTGAGCAGCACGCCCCAACCCCCTACACCGGGATTTCCCTTGCACGCGCCGTCGGTGTAGATTTCGACGGTCTCAGTCATTTCATATGAGGGCTTGGGCTACGCGCCTTGAACGGCAGGACTTTCGCCTTGGACTCGCGGCGCACCGGAGCCAGGCTTTTCTTTGGTTTCAATGCTTCGTTCCAGCTGGGCTTGAGCAGCCGCAGGCCCTGCACGCGCTTGATGGCCTGCAGGAAATAAATGCCGCCGGCAATCGCCCACCAGCGGTCGCCCGCCGCTTCGAGTAAACGGAAGCGCCGCAGCCATTTTTCCTGCTTGAACGGCGGCACATAACAGCCCAGCCGCCCCGCCGTCATTTCAAAGCCGAGCAGCGCCAGCCAATCCTTGACCCGCGGCAGCGAGATGAAACGCCCACGCCACGGATACTCGCCGCTGCTTCGTCGAAACCGTCGCGCCAGACCCCACAGGCTGCGTGGATTGAAGCCGCAGATAATTAACTGCCCCTCGGGCATCAGCACGCGCTCCGCTTCGCGCAAAATCTGATGCGGGTTATCGCTGAATTCCAGCACATGCGGCAACAGCAGCAAATCGATGCTGTTGGTGGCGAACGGCAGCAGCGGGAAATCGAGCTTCACCCTGGCCTCAATGTCCGGTCCCGCGCTTACGCGCAGCGGAATGCGGCTCATGCGCAGAAAATCGTGGTGCGCCAGCCCCAGTTGCACGGCGTTGAAACCGAACACATCCGCCACCGTCTTGTCGAAATAAGCCCACTCCTGCTCAAGCAGGTATTGCCCGAGAGGCGTTTCAAACCAGTCCGAAAGATTCGTTGACTTTTGCATTTACTGAAAGTAAAGATACAGCATGCACAACGTAACCGTGGTCCCGGTACCCGCGTTCCGGGATAATTATATCTGGGTCATCCGCAACCAACACTGCGCCGCCGTCGTCGATGCCGGCGACGCAACGCCGGCGCTCGCTTACCTGGAGCGCGAAAAGCTCGAGCTGGTCTCGATTCTCTGCACGCATCATCATGCCGACCACGTCGGCGGCAACAGCGGCCTGCTCCAGCGTTTCCGGGTCCCGGTCTACGGCCCGCGCCATGAACCCATTTCCACCCTCACCCATCGGCTCGTCGAAGGCGACCGGGTGACGCTGCCGCAGCTTGGCCTGGAATTCACCGTGCTCGATATTCCGGGACACACCGCCGGCCACATCGCCTATTATGGCGCAAACCTGCTGTTTTGTGGCGACACGCTTTTTGCGTGCGGCTGCGGCAAATTGTTCGAGGGCACCGCGCGGCAAATGCATGACTCCTTGCAAAAGCTTGCCGCTTTGCCGGATGAAACCCTGGTTTACTGCGGCCACGAATACACGCTTGCCAACATCCGCTTCGCCAAAGCCGCCGATCCCGATAACCCCGCGCTGATTGAACGCGAAACCCGGGCACGCACGCTGCGCGAGCAAGGCCTGCCCACCGTGCCTTCCGACATCCGGCTGGAAAAAGCCACTAATCCTTTCCTGCGCTGTAGCCATCCGCAAATCATTAAAACCGCAACCAAAGCGGCAGGCAAGACGCTCAGCGACCCGGTGAGCGTGTTTGCAGCGGTACGCGAGTGGAAAAACAGGTTCTAGCCCACCGGTCATTGCGAGCCTTTCGACAAGCTCAGGATAAACTCCGCAAAGCAATTTCGTTGTGCAATGCCGGTCAGTTTCCCGTTGGGTAGAGATGACAGCGCGCGGAATGCGTGCTGCTGAAACGGCTGTCTCCGGGATAATTCAGCTTGCATACGGGCATGACGTCGGGGCAGCGCGGATGGAAGTGACATCCGGACGGCGGATTCAGGGGTGAAGGCAAATCGCCTTTTAGGCGGATAATTTCCCTTTTGCTGCTCTTATCAATCACCGGCACCGCTGACAGCAATGCGCGGGTGTATGGATGTTTCGGGTTGTTTAATACTTCCTCCACTGTACCGGTTTCCACAATCCTTCCCAGATACATTACCGCCACTTCGTGCGCCAAGTATTCCACCACCGAGATATTGTGAGTGATGAAAAGGTATGCGAGTCCCAGCCGGTCCTGCAGCTCCTTCAGCAAATTCAGAATCTGCGCCTGCACCGAGACATCCAGGGCACTGGTCGGCTCGTCGCAAATTATCAGCTTCGGATTCACCGCCAGCGCGCGGGCAACCGCAATGCGCTGGCGCTGCCCGCCAGAAAATTCATGCGGGTAGCGGCTCTTCATTTCCGGCGACAAGCCCACCTGCTCCAGCAAAACATCTCCGCGTTTTGCGCGTTCTTCGGCGCCGGCGGCGATTCCCAACGCGGTCATCCCTTCCTCGATGATTTCGGAAACCCGCATGCGCGGATTAAGCGAGGAATACGGGTCCTGGAATATAATCTGAAACTCGGAACGTCTTGAACGCAAATCGCTGCGCGAAAGTTGAGTGAGGTCGCTTCCGTTGTAACGCACGCTGCCCGAAGTCACCGGCACCAATTGCAGGATGCCCTTGCCCACCGTGGTCTTGCCGCAACCCGATTCCCCCACCAAAGCGAGAGTGCGGCCTTTTTTAATTTCCAGCGTAACGCCATCCACCGCCTTGACATACCCGGCCACGCGCTTGAATAAACCTTTGTGCACCGGAAAATACACCTTGAGACCTGAAACATCCAGTAAATCGGCGGTATGTTCATTCGTTTGCGTCTTTTTGTTATCCGCAGCAGGTGCAACGTCTTCAACTTTTACGGCCTTTCCTTCGGAATAAAGATGGCAGCGCACAGTATGGTCATGAGCCGCTTCGCTCCAACCGGGATCAATTTTCCTGCATTTGTCCCAGGCAAAATCGCAGCGCTCGGCGAAACGGCAGCCTTGAAAATCGCGGGTCAGCGGCGGCACCGTGCCTTTAATAATTTCAAGTTTCCCGGCGCGCTTGTTGGTATTAGGAAGCGAGGCAAACAGCTTGCGCGAATAAGGATGCGCGGGATTGGCAAAAAACTCCCGGGCCTGCGCGGTCTCCACGATTTGGCCGGCGTACATTACCGCCACCTTGTGCGCCATTTCGGAAACCACGCCCAGATCATGCGTAATCAGCAGAATCGCCATGCCGGTGCGCTTTTGCAAATCGCGGATGAGGTCGAGCACCTGCGCCTGAATCGTGACATCCAGCGCCGTGGTCGGCTCATCGGCTATCAGCAAATCCGGTTCTCCCGCCAATGCAATCGCAATCATCACCCGCTGCTTCATGCCGCCGGAGAGCTGGAACGGATATTCACGATAGCGCCGCGAGCTATCGGGTATCCCCACCGCGTCGAGAAGCTCGAGGATGCGTTTTTTCGCTTGAGCGCCGCTCATGCCCTGGTGCCGCTCCAGCACTTCGGCAATCTGCTCGCCCACCGTAATCACCGGATTCAAGCTCAAGCTCGGCTCCTGGAATATCATGGCCACGCGCCGGCCGCGCACCATGCGCATGGCGGCTTCCGGCAGCGCCAGCAGATTTTGTCCCTCCAGCAGCACTTCGCCGGAAACGATTCTTCCGACATCGGGCAACAGGCGCATGATCGAAAGCGCGGTCATGGACTTGCCGCAGCCGGATTCGCCGAGAAGCGCAAAAGTTTCGCCCCGCTCCAGCGTCAGCGAAACCCCGTCCACCGCGCGCGCCGGCGCTCCGGCGTTATCTAGCCAGGTCTTGAGGTTCTTGATTTGCAGCAATGCTTGCATGCGATTCAAGCTTTTTGCGGCGCGGTGCCGGTATTGACCCGCACCCGCGGATCAAACGCATCGCGCACCGCGTCGGCAAAAAGATTGGCGGCGAGCACCAGCACGAACATGAACACGAACGCGGCGAACAGCGACCACCAGACTATCGGCTCGCGCGCCATTTCCAGCCGCGCGCCGTTAATCATGTTGCCGAAACTGATCATCGAGGGATCGACGCCCACGCCCACATAAGACAGCACCGCTTCCGCCAGCACCAGTCCGCTGAAGCCCAGCACCACGGTAATCAGCACGATGTGCATGACATTGGGCAAAATATGCCGGGTCATGACGCGCAAATGGGAGACCCCAAAAGCATGTGCCGCCTGGATATATTCCAGCTCGCGTAATTTCAGCGCTTCACCGCGCAATAGGCGGCACAAGCTGGTCCAGCTGGTCACGCCCAGGATGATGCACAAAAACAGCAAGCGGAAATCGGCGCGCTCGGTGATGGTGGGGAAAAGCTGCGGATGCGTGTCCATGAATACCTGCATGGCCAGCACCGCCGCCGCAATCAGCAGTACATCGGGAATCGAGCTCAGGGTGGTGTAAATGTATTGAATCACGTCATCCACCCAGCCCCTGAAATACCCCGCCATGATGCCCATCGCCAGCGCGAACGGCAGCATCACCAGCGTGGCCAGCGTGCCTATCACCAGACCGGTGCGTATGCTCTTGAGCGAAAGATAGAGCACATCCTGCCCCACTTTGTCGGTTCCCAGCACGTGATAATGGGTGCACAGCAGCCCCAGCGGAAAAACCATCAGCAGCAGCGCGCCCAGCGTAATCAGGACGGCATTCCAGGGAATTTCACTTTGGCCGCGCCATAAGGCCATCGCCGTTGCGCGTAAAGAATTGCGCGCGCGCCGGGCCAGCAGCCAAACCAGAAGCGCGGCGCCCAGCAGCCAGCACGACACGGCGAGAATCACGCCCACCAAAATGCGCCATGTTACATTTAGAGTCTGTTCCTTGTCGGGATCATGCAAATGCGCGCCGCCGTATTTCAGCCGCGGATAATCCCTCACTTCCCTGCCATCCGGCAGTTGCATCACTTCCTTGGCGAAGAGATGCGTCGCCATCGGTGCCGAATAGGTTTTTTCCTTGTTGGTCCGAAGCGAGGTGACCAGCGCATCAAATACGCTCAAGGCTTCCACTGAATAAACACGCTTCCCGTCTCCATTGCTATTTTCCAGCGGCAGGCGGAAATGCACCGAGTCAAACAGACCCACTATGAGATAGACGGCCATCATGGTAGCCGCCACCATGCCGCTTTTGCTTTGCGCCACCCTCCGCCACGGCGCGGCCAGATGCGGCCTTCCCCGCACCTGCCAGACAAACAGGGCGATGAGGGCCAGCAGCAGGTAAATCAGCCAGTCAGTCCATAAAGGCGTAAGCTTAAACAACATCGTCTTTCCCTCTTCACCTCTTCACCTCTTCACCTCTTCACCTCTTCACTTCATTCACCTCATTCACGCCCTCACTCCAGCCTTATCCGCGGGTCCACCAAGGTGTAGGAAATGTCGGTAAGAATCAGTCCGACGATGTAAAACACCGAGCCGATGAACACCATGGCGCGCACCACCGCGAAATCCTGCGAGCTGATGGCATCAATGGTGTAGCTGCCCAGCCCCGGAATGCCGAAGAAGGATTCCGTGATCAGACTGCCCATGAACAGGAGCGGGATCACCACCACGGCTCCAGTCAAAATAGGTATCAGTGCGTTTTTCAAAACATGCTTGAACAGCACGCGTAATTCCGACAAGCCCTTGGCGCGCGCGGTGCGCACGTAATCGCGGTTGATTTCCTCGAGGAAAATGGTGCGGTACCAGCGCGTGCCGCTGCCGACGCCGCTGATGACCCCCACCACCACCGGCAGGACGACGAATTTGATCGAGTCAAAACCATAGGCAAATCCCGATATCGGCACCAGGTTCCACAATTTGCTCACCAGATACTGGCCGCCGATGATGTAGAACAGCCCCGAAATCGACATCATCGCCACGCACAGCACCACGCCCCAGAAATCAATGTAGGTGGCGCGGAAAAACGCAATCAGCAACGCAAACGTGATATTGATCATGAGCCCGACCAGAAACACCGGTACGGCTATGGCGAGACTGGGGCCCATGCGCGTCTTGATTTCATGCGCGATGTCGCGCCCATCGTCGGCCGGGCCAAAATCGAACACGAACATCCGCACCGATTTTTCATAAAAGATGGTCTTGGCCAGCTTACTCGTACCTTCCGCGCCTGAATTAAACAAGAGCGGCTGGTCATAGCCGTGGTCCTGTTTCCACTTGGCAATCGCTTCGGGCGTGACGCGCTTCACCCCAAGCTGCATGCGCGCGATGTCGTCGGGCGTGTTGACCACGAAAAAAAGAGTGAAAGTAATGATGTTCACCCCGATCAGGATCGGAACGGCGTAGGCGATGCGGCGGATGATGTAGCTGATCATGCCCTCACCCCGTCCCTCTCCCGGGATCCCTCACTCTATCTCTCTCCCGGCGGGAGAGAGAACGTTTGTCCCTTCTCCCTCCGGGAGAAGGATTGGATGAGGGCGCGGGAAAGGGGTCATTCGATGCTGTTTCCGGATCGGGGCCCGCCGCCATCCGTTCTTTGCGCCGGTAGGTACGCACCGCCGGGACGGCGCTCACTGCAATGACCGCCACAATCAGCAGCACCGGCCATAGCACCGGCCGGTTCCATTCGCGGCGTTTCTCCACGCGCAAGCCCGCATCGATGCGCTCGTACTTGAGATTGTTGCGCGCCATCTGGTTGGGCTTGACGTTGTTCATCCAGCCGTGCAGCAACGAAAAATCCTTGGGATGAAAGCCCCACAGCCAGGGCGCGTCGTTGCGCGCGATGGTTATCATCCTGTCAATAATCGCCTGGCGCTTCGGGCCATTTTCCATGTTCTTCATCTGCTCGAACAGCTCGTTGTATTCGAGGTTGTCGTAGTTGGCGGCGTTCTCGCCGCCAAACTTGACCTTGCCCTGCGGCCCGGCGAGCAGGAACAGGAAATTTTCCGGATCGGGATAATCGGCGTTCCAACCCCAGTAGAAAATCTGCGCGTCGCCCTTGCGGATTTTTTCCTGGAAGCGGTTGTAGTCGGTGGCACGCACCACCAGCTGCAAATTGAGCTTGGCGAACTGCTTGCGCAGCCAGTCGAGCCGCGCCTTGTCGTCCGGCCCGCGCGCCGTCACATCGAAATTCAAAAGCAGCGGCTCGCCACTTTTGACGTCGCGTCCCTCGGGATAACCCGCCTCGGCCAGCAGTTTTTTTGCCGCTTCAATCTGCTTGCGGCGCGGCTCGCCATCAATCCAGTCGTAGACCACCGGATTGACGCCTTCTCTTCCGTCCCTGAAGCCCCAAATCCCAGGCGCAACCGGCCCCTGCGCCGGAATGCCGCGGCCGTTGGCGAAAATCGAAATGTATTCCTCGTAATCCACGGCGATTGAAATCGCCTGCCGCAGTTTCCTGGCCCGCTCGGTGTAGCCGCCGACTACCGGATCCAGCATGTTGAAGCCCATGTAGATGATGGACGTTGCGACGGAGGTTTCGAGGCGTATGCCCTTTTCGCGCATTTTTTCAGTCACCACCGCCTCGCCTTGCGGACCGGCCTGCACCGCCTGGTCGTAGCTGTCGGAGCTGATGCCCGAAGCGTCGTAATAGCCCTGCAAAAACTTGTTCCAGTAGGGAATGCTTTCTTTTTCCCGGCTGAACACCGCCCTGTCTATGAAAGGCAGCGGCTTGCCTGCGTCTTTCAGCAAACCCTCCTTGACATCATTGGACTCGCCGTCAGCAGGGTAGGTTTCGCCGTGAAAATTGGGGTTGCGCTCCAGCACCATGCGGCTGTTGGGATTATTTTCGGTAAGCATATAGGGCCCACTGCCGACCGGATACCAGTCAAGCGTGAGATTCTTTTCCGCCATGCCGGATTGCGAATAAAAGCGGTCAACTTCCACCGGCACCGGCGCGAAGAACGGCATCGCCAGCCAATAAACGAACTGCGGGTATTTGCCCTTGATCTTGATGCGGTAGGTATAACGGTCGAGAACTTGCGCGCCTTCGAGGGGATAGCGCGTCACATCGAGCCAGCTCTCCTTGCCTTCTTTGGCAATCAATTCCTGGTTGGCTTTTTTCAGCGTCTCCGCGTATTCCTTAAGGCCCGCGATGTAATCGCTCATCAAGCCGAAAATCGGCAAATGCAGCCGCGGATGGGCGAGACGCTTGATTTCGTAAACATAGTCATCGGCGGTGAGTTCGCGCGTGCCCCGTTCCTTGAAATCGGAGAGCGCGTAAATGTTCTGCAGCGCCTCCGGGGTCAGGTTGTGATAAATCAGCTTGCCGCTCGCATCCCCGGCGAATGCCGGATGCGGCTGATAACGGATGCCCGGCTTGATGTGAATGTCGTAAATGCTGTAAGCGATGCGTTTCGGGTCGGTATTGTCGGGGAGGGGACGCCCCTCCTTGTCGAAATACCGCGGATGCGGCATTTCCGTCGCGCTTAACGGCACCAGGGTGTAGGGACGTTTGAGATAATGATATTGCAGCGGCGGTTCGTAGATTTGCGCATTGAATACCGCTTCGTTCTCGCTGTACGATTGCACCGGGTCGAGATGCTTGGGCCGCTCGGTGAAGGCCGAGTAGAGAATGTTTTTGCCGCCGTCTTCGGCGGGGTAAGGATTGTTCCAAGTGGAGCCGCCGCAGCCTGCGGCAAACAGGGGCAAAACCAGGGAAATGCAGCGGATAAAATGTCCATTCATCGCCCGACAGTGTATACAAACCGCCTGACTGCGTCATCCCTGGAAAACCCCCGCTGAACATGTGATAAGTTATAATTTTCTTTCATAAGGAACAATCATGGGATTTCTCGCCGGAAAACGCATCCTGATTACCGGATTGCTCAGCAATCGTTCCATTGCCTATGGCATTGCCAAAGCGGTGCAGCGCGAAGGCGCCCAGCTTGCTTTTACTTACCAGGGCGAGCGGGTGCAAGCCCGCGTGGCGGAAATGGCGACGCAGGAATTTAAAAGCGAACTGGTCTTTCCCTGCGATGTGGCCGACGATCAGCAAATCCAGCAATTGTTCGCCGGCCTCGGCAAGCACTGGGACGGGCTGGACGGTATTGTGCATTCCATTGCATTCGCTCCGCGTGAGGCGCTTGCCGGCGATTTTCTGGAGGGACTCACCCGCGAGGCATTTCACATCGCCCACGATGTGAGCTCCTACAGCTTTGCCGCGCTGGCCAAAGCCGGCTTGCCGCTGATGCAAGGAAGAAAAGCGGCGCTGCTCACCCTCACCTATCTGGGGGCGGTACGCGCCCTGCCCAATTATAATGTCATGGGTCTGGCGAAGGCGAGCCTGGAAGCCAATGTGCGCTATCTGGCGCACAGCCTGGGCCCGAAGGGCATCCGCGTCAACGCCATTTCAGCAGGCCCGATCAAGACCCTGGCCGCAGCAGGCATCGGCGGCTTCGGAAAATTATTGAATTTCGTTGCGGAGAACGCGCCGCTCAGGCGCAATGTGACGATTGAGGACGTGGGCAACGCCGCCGCGTTTTTAATAAGCGACCTGGCAAACGGCATTACCGGAGAAATCACCTACGTGGACGCGGGGTTTAACACCACCGTTGGCGGCATCTCGGGACTTTCCTGAATCCTGCTCTTAGCGTTCTTTCTTCTCCAGCGCCTGCTGGTTGATTTTCACTTCCGTTTTTTGCCTGAGGCTGGCCAGATAAGCGGATAACTCCTCCTCCGCGATGAACTGCTGCAGCTGGCCGGAAAAATTCTTGCGCTTGGCTTCATCTATCCGCCCCGCCTCCTCCACCCGGCCGATTTTGAGCAGCGCGAAACCTTGCGGGAGTTCCACGCCCGCGTAAGCGGGAAGCTTGGCCGCATCAGCCTTGAACACTTCGCGCAGCGCGTTGGCATCGAGCTCCGGCGAGGCATGCTGCCGTGCCACCATGCGCGGCGCGCTCCAGGAAATGCCCGTTTCCTTGCCTTCCTTGAGCTTGGCCAGCTTCTCCATGCCGTCCTTTTTCGCGAGTTCGAATCCTTTTTCCAGCAGCAGGCGGCGGTTGATATCGCCTTTGACCTCGTCCAGGGGCTTTACGCTCGCCGGCTTGTATTCAACAACATGCGCGGCCACCAGGATGCTCGGAGCGACCTCAATTGCCTCGGTATTGCGCTTGTTCTTGAGCGCATCCGCGGAAAACAGCGCTTGCAGCATCTTCTCTCCGGCCAAAGGTCCCGGCGCACCGTCGCCGTCACGCGACAGCCACGGCGCATGCTGAATGGGCAGCTTGAACGCATCGGCCGCCAGTTTGAGGCTTTCCGGCTGCTCATACACCATGTTGCTGAAATTCTCGGCGACCTCGTTGAATTTTTTCTCTGCCTGCTGTTTTTTCAAGTCGCGCTCGACCTGGACTTTTGCCTCGTCAAACGGCACGGGCTTGATGGCGTTGAGCTTGATGACGTGATAGCCAAACTGAGTCTCCACCGGGCCGGCAATTTCGCCTGCCTTCATCTGGAACACCGCCTCTTCAAACGGCTTCACCATGGTACCGCGCGGGATCAATCCCAAATCGCCGCCTTTGCCCGCCGAGCCTGGGTCCTGCGAATTGGCCTTGGCGAGCTCGGCGAATTTTTCCGGATTCTTGCGCGCTTCCTGATACAACTGCTCGGCCTTGGCCCGGGCTTGGGCCTTGGCTTCGGGGCTAGCATTAGCCGGAACGGTAATGAGGATGTGGCTCGCCTGCCGCGTCTCGAATTGCGAAGTGTGCTCGTTGTAGTATTTCCGGGTCTCATCCGCGCTCACCTGCACCTGCGGCATGAGGCCGTCCACCGAGAGCACCACAAAATCGGCGCGCACCTGTTCCAGCACCTGGAATTCATTGCGATGCGCTTCGTAATAATTCCTGGCGGCATCGTTGGGAAGCTTGATTTGCAACAGAAACTGGTCGGGTGAGAGCAGGTATTGGCTGACTTCACGCTGCTGCTCGCTCAGGCGGATCAACCGCTCGACCACCGTTTGCGGCAGGAAGCCGGTCTCGAAGGCATCGTTGAACTGCTGCAACACGATGTCCTGACGCAGCCGGGCTTCAAATCCGACCGGCGTGAGATTCTGGTTGCGCAGCAAGGCTTCGTAGCGCGCCCGGGAAAACTTGCCGTTTTCCTGGAACGGCTGGAATTGAGTGATGATTTTCTGCAGTTGTGTATCGGTGGCGGTGAGCCCGGAACGCCTGGCTTCGGACAGCAGCAGGTGCTGCCGTATCAGGTTCTCCAGAATCGCCGCGCGCACTTCAGGGTCTTCCAGAATCACCGGACTAAACTGATTCCCCATTCGACTGCGCATTTTTTCCTGCTCGTCGCGCAGCGCCTGGGTAAATTCCTGCGGGCTGATCTCATAGCTGCCGACCTTGGCCAGGTAATCTCCGCCGCCGATGCTGCTGAAATAGCGTTCCACGCCGAACAGCGCAAATGGCACGAAGATCAAAGCCAGGACGATCTGGGCGACTCTCTTGTTGCGCAGAAAAAAATCAAACATGTTATGAAATAGGTTCCAGCTCGAGATATAAAAAAGGCGAACCGGTGTTCGCCTCTAGGGAATCTCTGATGAGGTTCCCTGCCAATCGGTGGCGGAGTGGACGGGACTCGAACCCGCGACCCCCGGCGTGACAGGCCGGTATTCTAACCAACTGAACTACCACTCCCATGGAATCTTCTGATTAAATCCTACATGAGGCGCGTTGCGTCGAAAAGCGGATGAGCGCAAGGCGCGCGACGAAGGTCGTAGCTCGGACTACGAAGCCAAGGAGGGCCCGCGCAGCATCGCACCTGCGAAGCTGTGCAGCGGAGCGGGCCGTGGCTCGCCGGATTGCGGTTGCGCGGACCAGCTCGCCGCTTTCCGACGCAACCCGCAGGGACGTGGCGTTAAGGGCATCATGCGTTGTCGCTCGTCGCTTGTTTGGCATCCACCAAACGGCGCTCCTCGCTTCGCGCCTGCCGCCCTTAAAGCCAACCGTCGCGCCCATGCGGGACTTAATCAGAGATTCCTTCAACCTGCCTGAATTCCGCTGGTGGGTGCTGAGAGGGTCGAACTCCCGACATTCGCCTTGTAAGGGCGACGCTCTACCAACTGAGCTAAGCACCCTAAACCCGGCCGAGGTATTCTCGATTGCCTAAGCGCGAGCCTTTTTCAGTCAGGACTCAAGACGATGTCCTGACTGAAAAGGCGCTAGTTTACTTCATCCTTCAGCGCTTTGCCAGCACGGAATTTCGGAACTTTGGCCGCTCTGATTTTGATGGTGGCGCCGGTGCGCGGGTTGCGGCCGTTGCGGGCGGCGCGCTTGCCCACATAAAAAGTGCCAAAGCCGGCCAGGGTGACCATTCCCCCTTTTTTCAATGCCTCTCTGATCGCCGCGACCGTGCCGTCGATGGCGCGGCCGGCAGCGGCCTTGGAAATATCCGCTGTCCTGGCGATATGGTCAATGATTTCAGTTTTGTTCACGAAAAATCCCCCTTCGTTGGATGAGCTATCAGGAATTGATGAATGAAATAGTGCGGGACAACTAAACTTAAAACCCTGTACTTGCTTTATAGCAAGCGAAAAAAGCGCGTGTCAAGCAAGTACCGCACAAATGGAAAATAAAAAAGAAACGCGACTGGAATCCGTGCGTCGGCAGACGAGGAATGTCGTCTGCCGACGACAGATTCAGTGCTTGATCACTGCAGCGGGGGTCTTTTCCACCACTGCCGGCAGCAGCGGCGTCACCTCTTCAGGCAGCGGCTTGGGTGTGCGTTCCAAGGCAAGTTCCAGAACCCGGTCAATCCATCTCACCGGGTGGATGTCGAGCTTGTTCTTGATGTTTTCCGGAATTTCAGCCAGATCCTTGACGTTCTCTTCCGGTATCAATACGGTCTTGATGCCGCCGCGATGCGCCGCGAGGAGTTTCTCCTTAAGGCCGCCGATCGGCAGCACCTCGCCGCGCAAGGTGATTTCGCCGGTCATCGCCACATCCGCCCTCACCGGAATCCCGGTCAATACCGAAATCATCGCGGTGCAAACACCGATGCCGGCGCTCGGCCCGTCCTTGGGCGTCGCCCCTTCGGGCAAATGGATATGCACGTCGTTTTTCTGATAGAAATCCTCGGGAATGCCGAGCGTGCGGGAACGGCTACGCACCACCGACAGCGCCGCCTGCACCGATTCCTGCATCACTTCGCCGAGCTTGCCGGTGGTAATCATCTTGCCTTTGCCGGGCAGCACCACCGCTTCAATAGTCAATAACTCGCCCCCGACTTCGGTCCACGCCAAGCCGGTGGCCTGGCCCACCTGGTTGTTTTTCTCGGCCATGCCATAGGTGTAACGCCGCACCCCCAGATACTTGCCCAGGTTTTTCGCGGTTACGGCAATCCTGCCTTGGTCCTTCCTGAGCAGCATGGTTTTGACCACTTTGCGGCAGATTTTCGACATCTCGCGTTCCAGCGCACGCACCCCGGCTTCGCGGCTGTAGTAGCGGATGATGTCGCGCACCGCGCTTTGCGAAAGCGCCAGCTCTTCCGCCTTCAGTCCATGATTTTTCATCAGCTTCGGCAGCAGATGGCGCATCGCGATATGGACTTTTTCGTCTTCGGTGTAACCGGACAGCCGTATCACTTCCATGCGGTCTAGAAGCGCCGGCGGGATGTTGAGCGTGTTCGCCGTCGCCACAAACATCACATCGGAAAGATCGTATTCCACCTCGATGTAATGGTCGGTGAAGGTGTGGTTCTGCTCCGGGTCCAGCACTTCCAAGAGCGCCGAAGACGGATCGCCGCGGAAATCCATGCCCATCTTGTCCACTTCATCGAACAGGAACAAGGGGTTTTTCACGCCCACCTTGGTCATGTTCTGCAGGACTTTGCCCGGCATCGAGCCGATGTAAGTGCGACGGTGGCCGCGGATTTCGGCTTCGTCGCGCACGCCGCCCAGCGACATGCGCACAAACTTGCGGTTGGTGGCACGGGCAATGGACTGCCCAAGCGAGGTCTTGCCGACGCCGGGAGCGCCGACCAGGCACAGGATCGGCGCTTTTACCTTGTCCACGCGCTGCTGCACCGCCAGGTATTCGACGATGCGCTCCTTGACCTTTTCCAGCCCGTAGTGGTCTTCGTTAAGGATTTTCTCCGCCTCTGTGAGATCGGTGTTGATCTTGCTCCTTTTTTTCCACGGCAGCGATATCAGGGCGTCAATGTAGTTGCGCACCACGGTGGCTTCCGCCGACATCGGCGACATCAGCTTGAGCTTCTTAAGCTCCGCCTCGGCTTTATGACGCGCCTCCTTAGGCATGTGCGCGGCCTTGATTTTTTTCTCGACTTCATCCAGATCGGCGCCTTCTTCCATCTCTCCGAGTTCCTTCTGAATGGCTTTCACCTGCTCGTTCAGGTAATACTCGCGCTGGCTTTTCTCCATCTGGCGCTTGACGCGACCGCGAATGCGCTTTTCCACCTGCGAAATGTCGAGTTCGGTCTCGAGCAGGCTCAACAGGTGCTCAAGCCGCTGTTTCACGTCGAACATTTCCAGCACCTGCTGCTTTTGCTCCAGTTTCAACGGCAGATGCGCGGCGATGGTATCCGCCAGGCGCCCCGCGCTGTCGATTCCGGCAAGCGAAGTGAGGATTTCCGGAGGGATTTTCTTGTTGAGCTTGACGTATTGGTCAAACTGATTGAGCGTGGCGCGCCGCATCGCCTCGATTTCGTGGCCCTCAGCGCTGTCGGCGGGCAGGAGCTCCGGCTGCGCCGTGTAATGGGTCTTGGCGTCAATCACCTCGCTGATAACGGCTCGCTGGCTGCCTTCGACCAGCACTTTCACCGTGCCGTCGGGGAGTTTCAGCATTTGCAGGATGTTGGCGACACTGCCGACCCGGTACATGTCTTCCGGGGTGGGCTCATCCTTGGCGGCGGATTTCTGCGCTAGCAGCAGGATGCTCTTGCCGCTTTCCATTGCCGCTTCCAGTGCCTTGATGGATTTCGGACGCCCCACGAACAGCGGGATGACCATGTGCGGGAACACCACCACGTCGCGCAGCGGCAGCAAGGAGTACAGGGCTCGTTGTTCGTTAACCGGTTGGTCAGACATGTCGTTGATACCCCTGAAAGAAGATAAAATCGATATGTGGGCGGCACCCTTAAAAATCAAGAAGCCTAAGCTGCCGTCCGCCAGGCCGGGCTTAAACTTAGATCGAGCCCGCGACCTTCGACTGGTCGGAATACATCAGCAGCGGCTTGATATCGCCGTTAATCACGCCCTCATCGATCACCACCTTGGCCACGTTCTCCATCGAGGGCAGGTCAAACATGGTGTCGAGCAAGGTCAGTTCGAGTATGGAGCGCAAACCCCGCGCGCCGGTCTTGCGTGCCAATGCTTTTTTGGCAATCGCTTTCAAGCCCAGTTCACGAACCTCCAGTTCCACGCCCTCCATGCCGAACATTTTCTGATACTGCTTGAGCAGCGCGTTCTTCGGCTCGGTCAGAATCTGAATCAACGCCTTCTCGTCGAGCTCTTCCAGGGTGGCCACCACCGGCAGGCGGCCGACGAATTCAGGAATCAGGCCGTATTTAATCAGGTCTTCCGGCTCGACATCGCGCAGTACTTCGCCGATGTCCTTGCGGTTGTCGCGGCTTTTGACATCCGCGCCGAAGCCGATGCCGACATTCTGCGAGCGGTTGCGGATGATTTTGTCCAGCCCGTCAAACGCGCCGCCGCAGACGAACAGGATATTGGTCGTGTCGACCTGCACGAACTCCTGATTGGGGTGCTTGCGCCCGCCCTGCGGCGGCACCGAGGCGATGGTGCCCTCGATGAGTTTCAACAACGCCTGCTGCACGCCCTCGCCGGAAACGTCGCGGGTGATTGAGGGATTTTCACTCTTGCGCGAAATTTTGTCAATTTCGTCTATATAAACGATGCCGCGCTGCGCCTTCTCGACTTCGTAGTCGCATTTCTGCAGAAGCTTCTGGATGATGTTCTCCACGTCTTCGCCGACGTAGCCCGCTTCAGTCAGCGTGGTCGCATCCGCCATCACAAAAGGCACGTTAAGCAAACGCGCGAGCGTTTGCGCCAGCAGCGTTTTGCCCGAACCGGTGGGACCAACCAGGAGGATATTGCTCTTGGCGAGCTCGATGTCGTCGGTGTTCTTGCTGAGGGTCTTCAGCCGTTTATAGTGGTTATAGACCGCGACCGACAGAATCTTTTTCGCCAGGTCCTGGCCGATGACATATTGGTCGAGGATTTTTCGGATTTCTCGCGGCACCGGCAGATCGGATTTGCCCTGCTTGGCGCCCGGCTCGCCGTGCGCTTCCTCGCGGATGATGTCGTTGCACAGCTCGATGCACTCATTGCAGACGAAAACCGACGGCCCGGCAATGAGCTTCCTCACCTCGTGCTGGCTCTTGCCGCAGAAGGAGCAGTAAAGGAGTTTCTCCCCGCCGATTTTATCCGACATGACTGGTTTCCTCCTCGCCTCTACTTACGTGAGACATCAAGCGGTGGTTTCAATTCTGCTCACCAACACCCTGTCGACGATGCCATATTTCACCGCCTCCTCGCCGCCCAGGAAATTGTCGCGGTCGGTATCCTTCTCGATCGTCTTGATGTTCTGTCCGGTGTGCTTGGCCATGATTTCGTTGAGTCGCTGCCTTAAATAAAGAATTTCCTTAGCGTGGATTTCCACGTCGGAGGCTGGTCCCTGGAAACCACCCATCGGCTGGTGAATCATCACCCGTGAATTAAGGAGGCAGAAGCGCTTGCCCTTGGCGCCCGCCGCCAGCAAAAGCGCGCCCATGCTCGCCGCCTGACCGACGCACAGCGTGCTTACATCCGGCTTGATGTACTGCATTGTGTCGTAAATGGCGAGCCCCGCCGACACCGAGCCGCCGGGCGAATTGATGTAGAAATAAATCTCCTTGTCCGGGTTTTCGGATTCGAGGAACAAAAACTGCGCCACGATCAGGTTGGCAGTGATTTCATCCACCGGCCCGACCAGGAACACCACGCGCTCCTTGAGCAGGCGCGAGTAAATATCGTACGCGCGCTCGCCGCGCCCGCTCTGCTCGATCACCATCGGGATCAAACCGAGGCCCTGCGGTTCCCCACTACGATTTTGCGTCATTGGCATTTCCCATCAGTTCATCAAACAACATCGCTTTCTCTTCAACCTTGATCCGGTTCATCACCCAGGTCACTACATTGTCTTCGAGCACCAGCGCTTCGACGTTATTCAGGCGTCCTGGTTCAGAATAATACCACTTCACCACTTGCTCCGGGTGCTCGTAGCTTTGCGCGTGCTCGTCAACCCGAGCGCGCACTTGTTCCGGCTTGGGATGAAGATCGTGAAGTTTGGCGAGCTCGGAGATAATCAGCCCGAGCGCGACGCGGCGCTTGGCCTGCGTTTCGAAAAGATCGTGCGGGAGCTGCAGATCCCGGGTTTTGACCCCGCGCGCTTCGAGGTCGCGGCGCGCATTGTCCATCAGGCGATGGACTTCCATTTCCACCAGCGATTGGGGAAGATCGACCTGCGTGCCATCAAGCAAGGCCTGCATCGCCTGGTCCTTGATTCTGGCCTGTATGCGGTCTCCGGCTTCCTTCTGCAAATTGTCCCTGATTACGCGTTTCAGTTTCTCCAAATCGCCATCAGCAATGCCGAGGCTCCTGGCGAATTCGGCGTCCATCTCGGGCAACTTCGGTTCCGCCACCCGCTTCAACACGAGTTCGAAAACCGCGGTTTTTCCCGCCACTTCCTTGCCATGATAATCCGCGGGAAAAGTTAATTCAAATGTCTTGGTTTCGTTCGCCCGCATGCCGGCAATTTTCTTCTCGAAATCCGGCAGCAGCCGCTTATCGCCCAGCACCGTGGCCAAATTCGTGCCTTGACCGCCGGGAAAATCTTCCTCACCGAGCTTGCCGTGGAAATCAATGGTCACCTGGTCCCGCTCGCGCGCTTCGCGCTCCACCGTTTGGTAGGTGGCGCGCTGTTTGCACAGAATTTCCAGGGTCTTTTCCACTTGTGTATCGCCGATGTCCACCAGTGGCCGGGTAATGGCGGCTCGGTTTACCTCGCCGACTTTCACTTCGGGATAAACTTCAAACGTCGCGGTGTATTCGAACTGCTGGCCCCCCGCCTGCGCTGTCTTGGCTTCGAATTTGGGATAGCCCGCGACGCGCAGGTTCTGCTCGCGCACCACCTCGCTGAAGCTTTTTTGCAGAGCATCGCCGAGCACTTCCTGGCGTACTTGCGGGCCGTATTGCTGGACGACGATTTTGAACGGCACCTTGCCCGGGCGGAAGCCGTGCAATTTGACGCTGCGTGCAAGGCGCTTCAGGCGGTTCTCCACTTCGTTGTCGATTTTATCGAGTGGCAACACCATGTTGAGGCGCCGTTGCAGCTGACCCAGATTCTCCACACTCGCCTGCATTTCGCTTCCTTATCGTCGCCTCAAGAATATAAAGAAGGCTTTTCGCCATGTGCGAAAGGAGGGACTCGAACCCCCAAGCCTTGCGGCGCTGGAACCTAAATCCAGTGCGTCTGCCAATTCCGCCACTTTCGCGCTAGGCATAAGTTTAATATATTTAAGTCAGCAATAGCCAGCTTTAACTTTAAGTATACATGCCAATTCATTGATAAATTTGACAATTGACTAGCGATTGCGATCCCTGGCGCAGGGTTGAGGTTCATTCTCCGCAACGCTTGAAGCGGACACCGCAATGACACCGGACGAATACTGCCATGACAAGGCGGCATCAAGCGGCTCCAGTTTTTATTACAGCGTGCTGTTCCTTCCGAAAGACACGCGCCGGGCGCTCACCGCCCTCTTCGCCTGCTTCCGGGAAATCCAGGAAATCGCCCATGAATGCACCGACCCGGCGGTGGCAAAAATCAAATTGCAATGGTGGCGCCAGGAACTCGCCGCCGCCTTTTCCAAACAAGCTCGACACCCCATCACCCAGGCTTTGCTTCCATCCACCAGGCAATTCGGCTTGCCGCCAGATGAGTTCCTAAAAATCATTGACGGCGTTGAAACAGGCCTGGCTCAAACCCGTCATCCCGATTTCGCTTCCCTGAAAGCGTATTGCCGCTCTACCCATGGCGTGGCCGAGCGGCTGGCCGCACGCATACTCGGCGTTCACCACCCCAACACATTAAAATGCGCCCAGGAACTGGGACTGGCTTTTGGTCTTACCGATGTCATTCTGAATGTGCGGGACGACGCGCGGCGCAATCGTATTCTGCTGCCGCAGGACGAACTCGCGCGCTTCGGCGTGACGGTGGCGGATCTGCTCAACTTGCGCGAAACCGAGGGCTTCAAAAAAATGATTGAATTTGCTATTGACAGAGCAGAAAGTTGTTATAATCGCGCAATTTCTGAATTTCCGGCTGCGGAGCGGAAAGCGCAGCGCGGAAGACTCGCGCTGGCGGCAATCAACCGGGCGCTGCTTCGGGAAAT
Organism: Burkholderiales bacterium; assembly: GCA_035543335.1. Lineage (NCBI taxonomy): Bacteria > Pseudomonadati > Pseudomonadota > Betaproteobacteria > Burkholderiales > Burkholderiales bacterium. Next base: position 68,286 of record DASZZH010000036.1, on the reverse strand, counting down.
CAGGAAGGACGGGTGCCGTATCTTGCGACGGCGTGTTGATCTGACGCCTATCCGCAAGCTGTGGTTGGCGTGGATGGCTTGGATGGAGGTATAGCATAGATTGAACAGATTGGTAGGTTTTTCGGCTGACAGCCTTTTAGTGAAGGGGGCGGAAAAATGACCAGCATGATCATCAGCACGTTAAGCGGGCTCCATCTGATAGGAGATCTTTATCAGTGCGACCCAACCCATCTTTCCGATTCAACCTGGCTGCGAAAGCGCTGTACCCAGCTCTGTAAGGCCGCCGGCCTTACCGTGCTGGGAGACTTCTTCCACCAGTTCGGCGACGCCGGCTTCACCGGCACGCTGGTGCTGGCCGAATCGCACATCGCCATCCACACCTGGCCGGAAACCTCCACGGTGGCGGTCGACGTCTTTGTCTGCAACCACAGCCGCGACAACAGCGACAAGGCGCAACAGCTTTTCGACGACGTACTGAAGCTGTTCAAACCCAAGGAAGTCATTCGCCAGGCCGTGCAGCGCGGACGGCTATGACCGAGGACAAGCTGCTCACCGAGTGGCTGAACGCCAACTGCGGCTATTTCTACCGCGCCGGCAAGCAGCTCGAAGAGTTCGACACCCCTTATCAGCACCTCGAGGTCTATGACACGCCCGAAGTCGGCCGCCTGTTCCGCCTCGACGGCTGCTTCATGACCTCGGAAAAAGAAGAGTTCTTCTATCACGAGAACCTCATCCACCCCGCCGCAATCGCCCACCCCGCCCCGCGCAAGGCGCTGATTATCGGCGGCGGCGACGGCGGCTCCAGCGAGGAGCTGCTCAAGCATGCCGGCATCGAAAGCGTCATCCTGGTCGAGCTGGATCAGGCGGTCGTGGACATCTCAAAAAAATATTTCCATGCCGTGCACCAGAACGTCTTCGACGATCCGCGGCTGAAACTCCACCTTGCCGACGGCATGACTTTTGTCCGTGAAACCCGCGAGCGCTTCGACCTGATTGCGCTCGACCTGCCCGACCCCATCGGTCCCGCCACCGAGCTTTACACCGCGGAGTTTTTCGCAAGTTGCCGGCGCGTGCTCAATCCCGGCGGCGCGTTGAGCCTGCATGTCGGCTCGCCGATTTCGCGCCCCGACCGGGTGCGCGACAACGTCGTCAACCTGAAAAAAGTGTTCAGGATCGTACGGCCTTACCTGGTCTATATCCCGCTCTACGGATCGTTGTGGGGCATGGCCTGCGTTTCCGACAGCCTCGACCCGCTGACGCTCGCGCCCGAAGAGGTCGAGCGCGTGCTCAAAGACCGCCATATCGCCGATCTGCGCTACTACAACGGGTATACCCACCAGGCGGTATTCGCCCTCCCTAATTTCGTGCGCCGGATCACCTAGCTATCGGGCACCAAGCCTGCCTGCTGCGCCTCAAGCCGGCGCGCTTTTCCATCCAGACCATGCGAGACTATCAGGCGCCGGCCGACTTGCTCAAAAACCGCGTAATTCTTGTCACCGGCGCGGGACAGGGCTTGGGCCGAGCCGCGGCACTTGCTTTCGCCAAACATGGCGCGACAGTGATTCTGCATGGGCGCAAGGTCAACAAGCTCGAAGCTGTCTACGATGAAATCGAGAAAGCGAGCTATCCGCGGCCGGTGATCTTCCCGCTCGATTTGGAGACCGCGAACAGCAAGGATTTTGAAGCGCTGGCTCAAGCCATCAAATCGCAGCTCGGCAGGCTGGATGGGATTCTGCACAATGCGGCGCATCTGGATGGTCTCTCGCCGCTTGCCCAGCAAACGCTGGAACAGTGGTTAAAAGTCCTGCGCGTCAATCTTGCCGCGCCTGTTGCGCTCAACCGCGCTTGCCTGCCCCTGCTTAAAGCCGCAGCAGACGCCTCGGTAATTGTCACTTGCGAAACGCATGGACATAAGCCAAAAGCTTACTGGGGTGGTTTTGCGGTGGCCAAAAGCGCGCTCGAAGCCTACCTCAAAATCCAGGCGGAGGAATGGGAAATGCTGCCGAGTTTGCGCATCAACGGCGTGATTCCCGGGCCGGTGGCCTCGCCCCAGCGCGCCCAAACCCATCCCGGCGAAATCAAGGAAGAACTGCCCAAGCCCGAAAACCTGATGCCGCTGTATCTCTATCTGATGGGTCCGGCAAGCAAAGACGTCTCGGGTCGAATAATTGATTGTCAGGACTAAGGAATCTCTGATGGTTCGTGCCCGAGGGCGGCGGCGCCCGAACTATCCGAACAGGTGAGTAGCGGCACGAGACCGCAACGCGGCGACTGGATTACTCCACCCGCAGCCAGGTTTGAGTCTGGCCGAACAGGGGAACCCACACGTAGCCGTGTACCTTGAGTTTCCTGCCGTCCTCGTCCAGAATTAGTTTGCACTGGTAGATTTCCCCGCTGTCCGGATTGAGGATGCGGCCCGTGTATTCATTTCCCTGTTTTTGCTGGCCCCACAGGATGGTCATGCCAAGCAGCGGCCGGTTTTTATTCGCGCCTTCGCATTTCTCGCATCGTGGATTGGGGTCATCGCCCGGCTGGAAAAATATTTTCTCGAATTTTCCCTCAATCCGGCCTCCGGTTTCGGCTATCCGCAGCAAGGCGTTGGGCTGTCCAGTACGCTCGTCAACAATTTTCCACACACCGGCCGGAGTCTGGCCAGAGTTTACCGGCATGCACGCAAGCAGCGCCAACCCGAACACGGCGCGTGCCACGATGGAAAACCGTATCCCCGCACCGATTTTCTTCACGGGATCGTTCTCGGCCACCAGAACCTTATAGCACGCCATCACAATAAGTCGTGTCTGACCCTATTTCTTCTCTGTGAACGCGCTGCTCGATGTCGCGGGAATTTTCGACTAAAGCGTCGTAGTCAACTACATAAGGATGGGGCGCGCCCGTATTATTTAGCTCGGATGCGCGGAGCTCAGGATCCTTGGTTGAAAATCCAACCTTCACCAAGCCCGGCATGGCTTGGTTCGAGATAACGCATACCCAACCTTTCATTTGCGTTTGAATCGAAACTGCGATGTCTAGTGAAAGGTGAGGGACGCGCCGCTTGCGGCGCGTCCCGCTCGACCGCAGGGTTGGGCGTAAGGCTCATAGCTTGAGCGTGGCAAGGCTTTGGTAGCGCACGCCAGCCGCTGAGCACGCCGCGTGGACAAGAGACGACACTTCCTTGTGACCGAGGTTTGTCGCGATCCAGTACCCGGAAAAACTGAACGAGTGTTTCTCGAGATGAGGGCTATTCATGTAGAGGAGATCGAGGCGCTCAGCGACATAGGGACGTACTTTGTGTTTACTTTCTTGCCACTTGTCGGTTTCCAAACTCGCGAGACGAGACATGAAATCGGGGCGTGTCGCGTTGAGAATGGTAAGTAAGCCCGCCGTAAAATCGCGAAGGCTCGAAAAGCGGTGCGCATCGAACCGCTGGTGTGTCGCCGAAACTTCAGACTGAACGATGAGCCGCCATGGTGGCCGGATCAACGTTGCCGAAACGGTGACGATCTTTCCTGAGCTCACGGCCTGCGCCTCCCTGACGCCCAACAAGAATTAGACGGCCTAAAAGCCGCCTTTAATGACAGCGACTTGCAAAACATAGTTTCATCCTACCGCAAAATCAAAGCAGTATTCAAAGCGACTCAAATACTCCGGCGGCACCCATGCCGGTGCCGATGCACATGGTGACCATGCCGTACTTCTGATGATGGCGGCGCAAGCCGTGCATCAAAGTCGCGGTGCGGATGGCGCCGGTCGCGCCCAGCGGATGCCCGAGCGCGATCGCCCCGCCCATGGGATTGACTTTGGTGCGGTCGAGTCCCAGGTCCTGAATCACCGCGAGGCTTTGCGCGGCGAAGGCTTCGTTGAGCTCAATCCAGTACAGATCGTTCTGCTTCAAACCGACCTGCTTCAAAACCTTGGGAATCGCTTCCTTGGGGCCGATGCCCATGATTTCCGGCGGCACTCCGGCCACGGCATAGCCGAGGAAGCGGCCGAGAGGCTTGAGATTGAAACGCTTGAGCGCCGCTTCAGACATTAATATCACCGCCGCGGCGCCATCGGACATTTGCGAGCTATTGCCCGCCGTCACCGAACCTTTCGCCGCAAAAGCGGGTTTAAGTTTCCCCAGCGCTTCGAGCGAGGTATCGCGGCGCGGCCCCTCGTCCACCGACACTTCCTTGGTCTTTTCCACTACTTCCCCGCTCGCCAAATCGGGAATGGTTTCGACGACCGGGTAAGGCGTGATTTCCTGCTTGAATTCGCCGCTCTCGGTCGCCCTGATCGCGCGCTGATGGCTATGCAGGGCAAACTGGTCCTGCGCTTCACGGCTGATTTTCCAGCGGTCCGCCACTTTTTCCGCGGTGATGCCCATGCCGTAAGCGATGCCGATATTTTCATCGGTGAAAATGCGTGGGTTTGCCGCGATTTTGTTGCCGCCCATCGGCACCATGCTCATGCTTTCAGTCCCCGCGCCTATCATCACTTCCGCTTCGCCGAGGCGGATGCGGTCGGCGGCGAGCGCTACCGCCTGCAGACCGGAAGAGCAGAAACGATTAATGGTCATTCCCGAAACGCGGTTGGGGAAACCGGCGAGCAACAGCGCGATGCGCGCCACGTTCATCCCCTGCTCGCCTTCCGGCATGGCGCAGCCCACAATCACATCATCAATGGTAGCGGGATCGAGGCCGGGACACTGCGCCAGCGAAGTTTTAAGCACATGCGCCAGCATGTCATCGGGACGGACGTTTTTGAACACGCCGCGCGGCGCCTTCCCCACCGGGGTGCGCGTGGCGGCAACGATATAAGCATCCTGAACTTGTTTGGCCATGATTTTTCTCCACTCTGTCACCCTCACCCTCGAAGGAGAGGGATCACAACTTCTCAGTTACGCAGAGGTTTGCCTGTTTTCAGCATATGCTCGATACGCGCCTGGGTCTTCTCGGTAGCCAGCAATTCGATGAAAGCTTCGCGCTCCAAATCGAGGAACCATTGCTCGTCCACCATAACGCCGGGCTCGAGGCCGCCGCCGCACAGCACGTGGGCGACTTTCGAGCCTATTAAATAGTCATGCTCGGAAATAAAGCCTCCTTCCAGCATATTGGTCATCGCCATCTTGAAAGTGGCGGCCGCGTTCTTTCCGGCAACCGGAATGCTGGCCGCCTTGAGCGGCGGCCGGTAGCCGAATTCGGCGAGCGCCCTGGCCTGGGCTTTGGCCACATGCAGAAGCTCGAAGCGGTTCATCACAATTTTGTCGCAGGCGCGAAGATAACCAATCTCCTTGGCGTGCTCGGCGCTCTTTGCGACTTGCGCCGTGGCGATAGCCTCGAAGTATTTCTGCAGGAAGGGAAAAGTGTTCCCGCCTTTGGCATCCTGCACCGAGCGCAAGGCGAACTCCTTGCAGCCGCCGCCCGCGGGGAGCAGACCGACGCCCGCTTCCACCAGGCCGATGTAGGATTCCAAAGTCGCCACCGCGCGGTCGCAGTGCATGATGAATTCGCAGCCGCCGCCGAGGGCCAGCCCGTCCACCGCCGCCACCGTGGGAATCATCGAGTATTTGAGCGCCTGAGTGGTTTCCTGGAATTGCGCCACCACCCGCTCCACTTGCTCGAGCTTGCCGGCCATCAGCGCGTCGGCGACATTAAGCTTGCGCGCTGCTTTCAGAACCAGGGACGACACCTCGCGTTTGAATTTCTTGAGCATCGAGCCGAAAGCGGAGGGCTGCCGGTTGCTCTTCGAGCCGCCCACCTTGGAAAGATTGGCGCCCACCGAAAACGGCGGCTCGGTCTGCCAAACCACCAAACCGGCAAAATTCTTTTCGGCGCGGTCAATCGCTTCCATCACGCCATCCAGCACATCGTCGCCGATACTGTGCATCTTGCTCTTGAAGCTGACGATGGCGATGTCGTCGCCCCCATGCCACATGCGCACGGCATCGGTTTCAAACACTGTTTCGCCGTATTTCCTTTCCTCGCCCAGCAGCGCATCGGGATAAAGCTGCCGCTGGTACACGGGCAGAGTTGAGCGTGCTTTCAAGGCTTTTTCACGCGGCGCGTACGACCCGCGCGGTTCGTGCACGCCGTTGCGCTCCAGCACCCACGCGGGCAAAGGCGCCTTGGTCATGCTCTTGCCGGCGGCGATGTCTTCGTTAATCCAGTTCGCCACTTCGCGCCAGCCCGCTGCCTGCCAGGTTTCAAACGGGCCACGATTCCAGCCGAATCCCCAGCGCATCGCCAGATCCACATCGCGCGCATTGTCGGCGATGCTTTCCAAATGCGCCGCGCAGTAGTGGAACGTTTCGCGGAAAATCGCCCACAGGAACTGCGCTTGCGGATGGGAATTGGCGCGCAACTGCGCGAATTTTTCCTTGAGGTTTTTGCTTTTCAGGATTTCCTTCACCCCTTCATCGGCCGTGCCGTCCGAGAGCCGGTAATCCCCTTTGGCCAGATCGAGGACATGAATGTCCTTGCCGGTTTTGCGGTAGATGCCGGCCTTGGTTTTCTGCCCCAGCGCGCCCTTGTCAATCAGCATCTTCAGCCATGCCGGCACCTGGTAATACGGGTGCCAGGGATCGTCGGGCAGCGTATCGCGCATGGTGTTGATCACATGCGCGAAGGTGTCGAGCCCCACCACATCGGCGGTGCGGTAAGTCGCGCTCTTGGGGCGGCCGATGAGCGGTCCCGTCAAGGCATCCACCACATCGAAACCCAGACCGAATTGCCGGGTGTAATGAATCATCGCCAGCATCCCGAACGAGCCGACGCGGTTGGCGATGAAGTTCGGCGTGTCCTTGGCCCGGATTACACCCTTACCCAGCGTGGTGACCAGGAAATTTTCCAGCCGGTCCAGCAATTGCGGATCGCTGCCTGCGCACGGAATCAGTTCCACCAGATGCATGTAGCGCGGCGGGTTGAAAAAATGCACGCCGCAAAAGCGGTGGCGGATGGCTTCGGGAAAAGCCTGCGCCAGCTTGTTGATGGAAAGGCCGGAGGTGTTGCTGGCAAAAATCGCGTGCTCGCTTAAGTAAGGCGCGACTTTTTTGTACAAATCCGCCTTCCAGTCCATGCGCTCGGAAATCGCCTCGATCACGATGTCGCACCCCTTGAGCAGATCGAGGTGTTGGTCATAGTTGGCCTGACGGATGTACGCCGCGCGCCCGGTGGCGGCGAGTGGGCTGGGCTCGAGTTTCTTCAGGCCTTCCACCGCTTTCCGCACGTTGGCATTCGGGTCGACCGCGGACGGCGGAGCAGTGCCTGCCGGCATAGCGGTAGCGGGCGATGGCGCGCCATTTGTACCCGCGGTCTTTATGCGCGCCTCCGCGGTCACATCCCCGCTGCGCGGGGCCCCTGCTCCACGCTCTTGCGCGCCTTCTTTTGCGGCGAGTTCGAACAAAATTGCATCAACATTGGCGTTCACCAAATGCGCCGCAATCTGCGCACCCATCACACCGGCGCCAAGCACCGCCGCCTTGTGCACGATAAAGGGTGAGTCCTGCGACATGATTGCTCCTGGATTAGCCCGGCAGGTGATTACAGGCCCGTCCGTCAGAAGTTATGGTTGTATTGCAAGCTCAGGATATTCACATCCAGGGTGTAGTTGCCGATCAATTGTCCGCCGCCGGTCGCGAGCTGTTTGTTGTTGATCGCGGAATCATTGGCAAATAAGCGCAGGTACGCGAAATCCACCGAGCCTGCTTTTGACACCTTGTAATTCGCGCCCGCCGCCAGGAGCTTGCGGTGATTGTCGGGTATGCGCGCAGTGCGGAAGGCGCCCCTGACCGGGCTCTGGTCAAAACCGATACCCCCGCGTAGCTTCAATGCATCGCTGTAGCGGTAGGTCGCACCAATTGAAGCGCGGAAAGTATTACGCCAGTTTTCGACGGTCACCGCGTCCGGCGCGACACCGTTGTCAAAGTGCACCCGCAGTTCGTTGAAATAGCTCCAGCGGGTGAACGTCACATCGCTCAGCAATTCCCATCTGTCGCCGACTCCTTGCACCACGCTCAGGGACATGGAATCCGGCAAGGTCACGCTGGCCTTTATGCCGCCGCTCTGAAAGCGGGGATTGGTGGCGAACGCCGCGGGAACGTTGGTAAAAGAAGCGTTGCCCACTATAGTCTGGTGAACCTTGGAGCGATAGGCGAGGCCCACACGGGTATCGGTTGGAAGCTGGAACAGCACTCCAAGGTTGTAGCCAAAACTCCAGTCGTTACCAGAGAGATTGACCGCTCCGTCCCGGGTTTGTGGCACGCCCAAGCCTAAAGCGCCGCACACTGCCGGTCCAAGCTGGCCAAGGCAGATCGTGCTGAAATCGAGCGCGTTGCTGAGCTCGGCGTTGATGTATTGCGCGTTAAAGCCCGCACCGACTGAAATCCGGTCATTCACCTTATACGCCAGGCTGGGATTCAAATTCACCGTCTTGATCTCGCTTTTGAGCGCCTGGTAGCGCCCCACCCAATTGCCGTCGTAGGCTGTGGTCAGCCCGAAAGGCACGCTGATCCCAAACCCGTACTTGATGTTTGGGTTGATGTCGGTCACCAGATAAAAATTCGGCACGCCAACCGACTTTGCCAGGTCGCCGCCATTGCTGCCGGTCAAAGGGCCACCCACGGTAAATGAGCCCTGATTGGTGAACGAGGCATCAGGCAGGATACCGTGAATCCCCACCACCGCCTGTGTTCCCGAAATGCGCGTCATTGCCGCCGGATTGTAAAAAACCGTGCTCGCGTCTTCACCGCTCGCCGCGCCGCCGGCGAAAGCCACGCCCAGCCCGCTCACGCTCTGCTCATTCAGGGCAAAACCGGCGGCCAGCGCGCCATTTGCCGCTGCGCCAAACATTGCCATCACAGCAACTGCAACCGCCGGTTTGAATAAAAGATTTATTTTCATTTTCGTCTCCCTCGTCAAATTATAGATCTGGATTCATAACACCCGTGCAACAGGCAGGCACCTTTTTCACTTGACCTCTCACAGGTTGAGCGGCTGCTCAAACTCCTCCTTTGGCACTACACGGGGCTTTCTGGTCTCGTCAACCGCAACATAGGTGAGCGTTGCTTCAGTGACTTTCACGCATTCTTCCTTCAACGGATTGCGCTGCGCGTACACCTCCACATCCACGGTAATCGAAGTGCGGCCGATGCGCACGATGTCAGCGTACAGGCTCACCAGATCGCCGACAAACACCGGCTGCTTGAACACGAAGGAATTCACCGCCACCGTCGCGACGCGCCCGCGCGCGCGGCGGATGGCGGGGATGCTGCCGGCGATGTCCACCTGCGACATGATCCAGCCGCCGAAAATATCGCCGACGTAGTTGGCGTCCGAAGGCATCGGCACCACGCGCAAGGCGGGCTGCTTGCCCGGCAATACGGTTTTTTCTCGCTCAGTCATGGGGAACCTCTGATTAAATCCTTCGTGAGCCGCGTTGCGCGCCGGATTCGGGTGATGGCGCGAAGCGCGGCGAAGGACCAGTAGTATGGCGGCCGAGCCGCGCGACAAAGCCAACTCCGAATCCGTCCGCAACCCGAACGGGACGGGGCTGCCGCGACCCGGTGGCGAAGCTCGGTGCGGGAGCGGCAAGCAGAGCGCTCAGGCGAAAATGCTGCTTGTGGCAGCCGCTGTCCCTTCCCGCACCACGCTGCGCGAGACCGAGTCCGGGGCGCTCGCTGGCGCCCTGCGGCGTTGCTCGTCGTCATAGTGGGGAGTTAACCACAATTTCCTCCTCGCTCCTTGCATGGCATCCCGCCAAGCCGCCGTCGCGGCCACGCGGGATTTAATCAGAGGTTCCCTAATGCCCCTCATAAAGTTTCGCGATTTTGTCCCTATACTGCTCCATCACCCGTGGCCGGCGCAATTTCAGCGTGGGCGTGAGCAGCCCGTTTTCCACGGTCCACGGCTCAAGCAATAGAGCCGCGCGCCGGATTTGCGCATAGCCGGGAAAATCCCGAACCTGCCGTGCAATGCGTTCCAGCACTAGTTTTTCCGCCGTTTCATCATGCAAAGCCGTCGCCGATTGCGGGTCGAGGCCGGCTTCGCGCGCGGTTTTTTTCCATTGTTCGGCGTTGAGCACCGCAAGCACCGCGAGGAAGGGTTTTCCTTCGCCCAGCACCAAGGTCTGCTCGAACAGCGGGTCGCGCGCAATCGCGGCTTCCATGTCCACCGGCGGGATTTTTTCACCATTCGACATGACGATGATTTCCTTGAGCCGGCCGGTGATGTAAACCCGGCCTTCCTCGTCAATCCGCGCCGTGTCCCCGGTGTTGAGCCAGCCGTCGGGCGCAATCATCGCTTTGGTCGCTTCCGGATTGTTCCAGTAACCCAGCATCACGTTCGGACCTTTGATCAGCAGCGCGTCTTTCTCTCCGATTTTTACTTCCACACCCGGTATCGGCAGCCCTATGCTCGCGGGTACGTTGTTATCCATGCGGTTGCAGCACGCCACGGGACTGGTTTCGGTCAAGCCATAACCCTGCACCAGCGGCAGCCCCAGACCGATGAAAATTCTGGAAATGTTGGGCGGCAGCGCCGCGCCGCCGGAAAGCGCACCGCGAAGTCTGCCGCCGAGCCTGGCCATAACCTTCGACGCCACCAACCGATCAAGCAGCGGCCACAGCAGATGCGATGCGCGCCAGGGTCCGCGTTTCTGCGCACGCTCGAAGCGGCTCCAGCCCACCTTCACGGTCAAATTGAACAGGAAGCGTTTGACTGCCGACCCTTCATCCAGCTTGGCCTTGATGCCGCCATAAACCCGCTCGTAAATGCGCGGCACCGAAATCAAGAGCGTCGGCCGTATGCAGGTCAAATCTTCCGCAAGCTGCGTTATCGAGCGCGCGTACGCCACCGTGGCGCCCGCCATCACCGTCAGGTAATAACCCACAGTGCGCTCGAAAGTGTGCGATAGCGGCAAAAACGACAGAAATAAATCATCGGTCCCCGCCTGAATACTCTGGAGCGTGCTGTAGGCGTTGGAAAGGATGTTGTGGTGCGAGAGCATCACGCCCTTGGGCCGGCCGGTGGTGCCGGAAGTATAGACGATAGTGGCAAGCTCGTCGGTTTTCCCCAGCGTTTCCATTTCCTCCGCGCCCTCCTCGGGAAGCCAGCCTTCCACCGCTGCGAGACGCGCATCGTTTCTGTCAGCGGCGTCGATGCCATTCAGCACCAGAATGCGCTGCAGGCCGCAGTCTTCCCACTGCTCGCGTATCGCTTCAAGCTCTTTCCATTGCTTCCGGTTTTCCAGGAGCAGCACTTTGACCCCGGCATCTTTCAGGATATAAGCCACGTTGTCCGGCCGGTCAACGGTATAAAGCGGCACCACCACCAGTCCCAAACCCAAGGACGCCTGGTCCATCGTCACCCATGACGGGCAGTTACGCAGCATCAGCGCCACCCGATCACCGGGATCAAGCTGCTCGCGTTTCAACGCCGCCTGCCAGCGCGCAATCTGTCTTTGCATCTGCGCCCAGGTGTAATCGCGCCAGTTGCCGTGCTTCAGATTGAAATCGCGATAGGCCACGCCATCCGGCGTGCGCCTGACGCGCTCGCGGAAAAGCCCGCTCAGGGTTCCCGCCGCTTCGACCGGGATGATGTCGACCTGCGGCGGGTTCCCGCTTAAGCTTGTGTTGGTAAAATACTGCTGCATGAGGCTCATTCCACAAAAAAATCACTCGCCAATTTCGCACCCGGCGTCACCGCGTAGCGGGAAAAATCGTTCACCCCGGCATTCCGCAAAACCTCTTCGTCAATGAAAAAATTGCCGGTAGTCGAGCGGCTGTCGCGGTTGAAAATCACGTAAGCTGCGTCCGCCACGATTGCCGGCTTGCGGCTCGCCTTGAAAACTTCTTCAGGGAAATGCACTTCAACCGCCGCAGTGGCAACCGCCGTGCGCGGCCAAAGCGAATTCACCGCGATACCGTCCTGCGCCAGTTCCGCCGACATTCCCAGCGTGCACAGGCTCATGCCGTACTTCGACATGGTGTAAGCGATATGGTCCTTGAACCACTTGGCGCGCATATCCAGCGGCGGGGCGAGATTAAGAATATGCGGATTGGCGGCGCGCCTGAGATGGGGAATGCACGCCTGCGAGCTTAAGAACGTGCCGCGCACGTTGACCGACATCATCAAATCAAAGCGCTTCATTGGCGTGTGCAGCGTATCGGTGAGACTGATGGCGCTGGCATTGTTGACCAAGATGTCGATGCTGCCGAAGGTTTCAGCCGCTTTCGCCGCCGCCGCCATGACTTGCGCTTCCTCGCGCACGTCGAGCTGTATCGGCAGCGCTTGGCCCCCCGCCGCCTTCACTTCCTCGGCGACGCTGTAAATGGTGCCGGAAAGCTTCGGATGCGGCGCGGCAGTCTTGGCGGTAATCACGATGTTCGCCCCGTCGCGCGCGCAGCGCAGCGCGATTTCACGGCCGATGCCGCGCGAGGCGCCGGTGATGAACAGGGTTTTGCCTTTGAGCGACATGAGACTGCCTATTTGCCAGTGAACGCCGGCTTGCGCTTTTCAACAAACGCCGTGACGCCCTCGGCCAGATCGGCGGTGCGGGCGCAGCGGGAGAACGCCTGTACTTCCGCTTCCAATTGCTCTTCCATGCTCGAGTTAATCGATTGGTTCATCAGCGCCTTGGTTTCGCCATAAGCATAGGTTGCGCCCTGGGTCAGGCGTTGCATGAGTCTGGCCGTTTGGGCTTGCAACTCGGCGGCCGGCACTACGAAATTCACGATGCCGAGACTTTTCGCGGTTTCAGCGTCTATCGTATCGGAGAGCAGCGCCAGTTCCATCGCCTTGTGATAGCCCACCATGCGCGGCAGGAAATAAGTGCTGCCGCCGTCGGGGCTGGCGGCGATGCGGCTGTAGGCCAGGGTGAATTGGGTGTCATCCGCCGCGATCACCAGATCCGCGGAAAGCATGACACTTATGCCGCCGCCCGCCACCGCGCCGTGCACGCTGGCCACCACCGGCTTGTTCATGCGCCGCAGCGCCAGCATCGCGTTGTGCAGCTCGCGCGCGCCTTTCACAATCAGTTCCGGCAATTGCTTGAGGTTGGCGCGAAACATGGCGACATCGCCGCCGGCGAGGAACGCCGGCCCCTCGCCGCGCATGAGCACCGCGCGCACCGCCTCCGTGCGCCGCACTTCCTCGCACACCTCGCGAAAACGCATGATCATGTCCCAGTCGAGCGCGTTCATCACCCTGGGGCGGTTGAAAGTGATGGTCGCAACAGGGCCGGCGACCGAGAGCAGGATGCTTTGCGTCACGCGGTTCTCCTTGACGTAGAGGGTATTTCCTGTTGCGCCAAGCTGCTTCCCGCCCATTCGCTTTTGCCGAAGTCCTGGGGAAAATCGTCCACCATGATCACCGCGCGGCGGAGTTGTTTGGCCCTGGCGAGCAGGTCCGCCTCTTCCGCGCTGATGATGCCCTGCTGCGCCGCTTGTGCGGCGAGCTCTTCCGGTGTTTTGCCTTTGATGCGCCCGGCTTTTGCTCCGGCGCGGATCTTCGCTTCAACCGCTTCCGCCGCAATCGCAGCCTGGAGGGCAATATCCAGACGGCCGACCGGATCCGTTTCATCGGCCGGCACATAAATACCGGCAGTCAGCCGGTCCCGGACTTTGGAAGGCGCGAGCAGGAGGCTGGCCACTGCGTGCCCCAAATCATCGCTCGGCGGGATAAAACTTCTGCCCAGCGGAAACACCAGCCGCCACAATATCCATGTCATCCGCGGAAAGTTCTGGAGTATGCCCTCCAGCGCCAGTTGCGTGCGCCACAGCGCGTCCTGCAAAGACCAGTGCACCAGCGGCAAGTCCGCCGTTTGCTTGCCTTCGTCTTCATAACGCTTCAATACGCTGGAACAGAGATAAAGCTGACTCAATACATCGCCGAGCCGCGCCGAAAGTTTTTCCTTGCGTTTTAACGAACCGCCCATTACCAGCATCGCCACGTCCGCCAGCAGTGCGAAAGCCGCGCTCAAGCGGGTCAAATGCTGGTAATAGCGCGCGATTTCCGGGGCGCCCGGAGCGGCGGCGAAACGCGCTCCGGTCAGGCCATGGAACGACGCGCGCGCCGCATTGCTCATGGTAAAGCCGATGTGTCCGAACAACACGCTGTCGAAATCGATCAGCGCTTTATCGGCATCAGGCTCATTGGTCGCGGCGATTTCCTTAAGCACATAAGGATGGCCGCGGATCGCGCCCTGCCCGAAAATAATCATCGAGCGCGTGAGAATGTTCGCGCCTTCCACCGTGATGCCGACGGGAATCTGCTGATAAGCGCGGCCCAGATAGTTGTTGGGCCCCATGCATATGCCTTTGCCGCCGTGCACATCCATCGCATCGTTAATCACCTGCCGGCCGCGCTCGGTGATATGGTATTTGACTATGGCGGAAATGACAGATGGCTTCTCTCCCAAATCCACCGCGCCCGCTGTCATCACGCGCGCCGCGTCCATCAAATAAGTATTGCCGCCGATGCGCGCCAGCGCTTCTTCAATGCCTTCGAATTTGCCGATGGGCGTTTTGAATTGCACGCGCACCCGGGAATACGCACCGGTGGCGCGGGCAGCCAGCTTGGCCATGCCGGTGCTGCTGGCGGGGAGTGAAATCGAGCGCCCGGCGGCGAGGCAGTTCATCAGCATGCGCCAGCCGTGGCCGACGCGCTCCTGCCCGCCGATGATGTAATCCATCGGAATGAAAACGTCATTGCCGGAGTTGGGCCCGTTCTGGAACATGGCGTTGAGCGGGAAATGGCGGCGCCCGATGTTGACGCCCGGGGTGCTGGTGGGTATCAACGCCAGCGTGATGCCGATGTTTGCCTCTTGCCCCAGCAGATGATCGGGGTCGTAGAGCTTGAACGCCAGACCCAACAGCGTCGCCACCGGCCCCAGCGTGATATAACGCTTTTCCCAGGTCACGCGCATGCCTAGAACTTCCTGGCCCTGGAATTCTCCGCGGCAGACGATGCCGTAATCGGGGATCGAGCCGGCATCCGAGCCCGCTTCCGGCCCGGTCAACGCGAAGCACGGAATTTCGAGGCCTTTGGCGAGACGCGGGAGATAGTAATTTTTTTGCGCCTCAGTCCCGTAATGCAGCAGCAATTCCGCCGGCCCCAGGGAGTTGGGCACCATCACCGAAACGGTGGCGGTGCTGCTGCGGGAAGCGAGTTTGGTAATCACCGCCGAATGCGCCAGCGCGGAAAAACCCTTGCCGTCGTATTGCTCGGGGATGATCATGCCGAGGAAACCCTGGTCCTTGATGAACTGCCAGACTTCCTGCGGCATGTCGTAGAGTTCATGGGAGATGCGCCACTCGTCGAGCATGGCGCACAGCTGCTCCACCGGCCCGTCAAGAAACGCCTGCTCTTCAGGAGTCAACTGCGGCCTGGGTACGGCCAGCAATTTTTTCCAGTCCGGGTTGCCGCTGAACAAATCGCCGTCCCACCACACCGTGCCGGCATCGAGCGCTTCCTGCTCGGTCTGCGAAACCTGGGGCAGAACCTTTTTGAACCATTGCAGGAGCGGCGCGCTGATGTATTCCATGCGTATCGAAGGAATGTTAAGCGCGATGGAAATTGCAAACGCAATCCATAGCAGCACACTCAACCCGGGCGCCGCGCCGAGGGTCGCCACGGCGAGAACCAGAGCACCTGCGCTCCACGCCCAGCCGGCAGCGCGATGGTAAGCCAGCGCCCAGGCCGCCGCCACGGTTGCGAGTATCCAGAACAAGCTTGTCATGATGAGTTAATCCTTTCAAAACCCCGGGGCAAACCAGGGTAAATCAGCGGGCGCCCGGCCTCATCGGGGCGATAGAGAAGTATACCGGCTAAAGCCAGTGTAGTAGACGCAAGCGCCAACAGTGCAAAGATAGACTTATTCTATTGCCGATGCGGACTTGGCGCGCTCGCGTAAAACGAACTTCTGTATCTTGCCGGTCGAGGTCTTGGGCAGCACGCCGAATATCACCTTTCTCGGCACCTTGAAGCGCGCCAAGCTTTCCCGGCAATGCTCGATGATTTCCTTCTCGGTGGCTTTGGCGCCCTCCTTCAATTCCACGAACGCGCACGGCGTCTCGCCCCATTTCGGGTCGGGCTGCGCCACCACCGCCGCCGCTATCACCGCCGGATGGCGGTACAGCACGTCCTCGACTTCCAGCGAGGAAATGTTTTCGCCGCCGGAGATGATAATGTCTTTCGAGCGGTCCTTGATTTTCACATAGCCGTCGGGCTGCATCACCGCCAGGTCGCCGGAATGAAACCAGCCGCCGGCAAACGCAGCCTCGTTGGCCTTCGGATTTCTCAGATAACCTTTCATGGTGATGTTGCCGCGGAACATGATTTCGCCCATCGTCTCCCCATTCCACGGCACCGGCCGCATGGTTTCCGGATCCATCACCGTCATGCCTTCCTGCATGGTATAGCGCACGCCTTGCCGGCCGTTTCTTTCGGTGCGCGCGCCGATATCGAGCTTGTCCCATTCCGGATGCTTGGCGCACACTGAAGCCGGTCCATAGGTTTCGGTGAGGCCATAAACGTGGGTGATGTTGAAGCCCAGGCGCTCCATGCCTTCTATCATCGCCGCGGGCGGCGCAGCGGCAGCCACCAGGCCGCTAATCTGGTGCGTGATGCCCGCTTTCATTTCCGCGGGCGCGCTAATCAGCATGCTGTGCACAATGGGCGCACCGCAGTAATGCGTCACCTTGTGTTTCTTGATGGCATCGAATATCAGCCTGGCATCCACCCGCCGCAGGCAGACATTGGTGCCCACGTTCGCCGCCATGGTCCAGGGAAAACACCAGCCGTTGCAGTGGAACATCGGCAGCGTCCACAGATAAACCGAATGGCGCGGCATGCCCCAGTCGATGATGTTGCTCACCGCATTGAGATACGCGCCGCGATGATGGTAGACCACGCCCTTGGGATTGCCGGTCGTGCCGGAGGTGTAATTGAGCGAAATCGCCTCCCATTCGTCGGTAGGCAGCGGCCATTTGAAATCTGGATCGCCGGTCTTGAGAAACGCTTCGAATTCGATCTCACCGAGCAAATTGCCGCCTTTGAATTCCGGATCGTCCACGTCTATTACCAGCGGCTTCCGGTCCAGCAGGGTGAGCGCCCCGGCAATCGTCCCGGAAAATTCGCGGTCGGTGATCAATACCCTTGCTTCGCCGTGCTTGAGCATGAAAGCAATCGCTTCCGCATCCAGCCGGGTATTCAAGGTGTTCAGCACCGCGCCGGCCATCGGCACGCCGAAATGAACTTCGCACATCGCAGGAATGTTCGGCAGCATCGCCGCCACCGTGTCTCCCACGCCAATGCCGCGTTTTTGCAAAGCGGAAGCAAGGCGCCGGCAGCGGGTATACATTTCACCCCAGGTGATTTTCCGGTCGCCGTGAATAACCGCCACATGCTTCGGGTAAACGTAAGCCGCCCAGTCGATGAAACTCAACGGCGAAAGCGGCGCATAGTTTGCGGGATTTTTGCCCAGGTCGGTACTGTAGGGATTGGGTTTAGCCATGGCATCCTCTTCTCGCTGCACAAGCAATCCGTCTGCTGTCAAGAAATGAATTTACCCGCTCGCCCCG
Organism: Burkholderiales bacterium; assembly: GCA_035543335.1. Classification (NCBI taxonomy): domain Bacteria; kingdom Pseudomonadati; phylum Pseudomonadota; class Betaproteobacteria; order Burkholderiales; species Burkholderiales bacterium. The sequence goes on along the minus strand of DASZZH010000036.1, from coordinate 50,729 downwards.
GCCATGGCAACCCGCTGCTAGCGGATTCTGGCCACGGCTTCTTCCACGCGCTCCACTGCGATGACTTCCATTCCGTTCATTGTCTGCTTGGGCTTGTTGGCTTTGGGAATCATCGCCTGGGTGAAGCCGAGCTTGGCGGCTTCCTTGAGGCGCTCCTGCCCGCGCTGCACCGGCCTTATTTCACCGGCGAGTCCGACTTCGCCGAATACCACCAGCTTTTGCGATAGCGGCTTGTTCTTGAGTGAGGAAACAATCGCCAGCAGCACCGCCAGATCCGCGCCGGGCTCGGCGATTTTGACTCCGCCCACCGCGTTGACGAACACATCTTGGTCGAAACACATGATTCCCGCATGACGGTGCAGCACTGCGAGCAGCATCGCCAGCCGATTCTGCTCCAGCCCCACGCTGAGCCGCCGCGGATTGGGCGCATGGGCATCATCCACCAGCGCCTGGATTTCCACCAACAGCGGGCGCGTGCCTTCCTGCGTCACCATGACGCAAGAGCCCGCCACCTGGCTCCCGTGATGCGAAAGGAACAGCGCGGAAGGGTTGTTCACTCCTTTCAAACCTTTTTCAGTCATGGCGAACACGCCCAACTCGTTCACCGCGCCGTAGCGGTTTTTCACCGCGCGAATCAAACGGAAGCTGGAATGCGTATCGCCCTCGAAATACAACACGGTGTCCACGATATGCTCGAGCACGCGCGGGCCAGCGAGTGTGCCTTCCTTGGTGACATGGCCGACGAAAATAATCGTGGTGCCGCTTTGCTTGGCGTAACGCGTAAGCTGCGCCGCGCATTCGCGCACCTGCGCCACCGAGCCGGGTGCCGATAGCAATGCTTCGGAATATAAGGTTTGAATCGAGTCGATGACCGCGACTTCCGGTTTTTGCGAGCTTAAGATGGAAAGAATTTTTTCCAACTGAATTTCGGAGAGCAATTGCACCGGCTTGGAATCGAGCACAAGCCGCCGCGCGCGCATCGCGATTTGCTGCGCCGATTCCTCGCCGCTCACGTAAAGCACGCTCTGCTGCGCGCCCATGTGGCACAGCGCCTGCAGCAGCAGCGTGGATTTGCCGATACCCGGGTCGCCGCCCAACAACACCACTGCGCCCTGTACCAGCCCGCCGCCCAGCACGCGGTCAAACTCGGATATTCCGGTGGGCTGGTACGGGAGTTCCTGCGCTTCAACCTCACCCAAGGATTGCAGCTTGCTCGCTGCGGTGGTACTGAAGCGGTTTTTAGAAACAGCTTCAACCACCGTTTCGATCAGGGTATTCCATGCCGAGCAATGCGGGCACTGCCCCTGCCATTTCGGTGCTTGCCCGCCGCACTCGGTGCAGATATAGACGGATTTGGGTTTAGACCCCATCTCAACAATACTCACGTGTGCGACGGAGGCGATTTTGAGTCAGTTCTAGGCGCGAGCCGCGCAGTTTGGTCACTCCAAATAAGCGGCGAGCAACGCCGAAATGGCCCAAAGTGCGCCCCGAACTCGGACTCGCGCAGCATGGAGCGGGCAGGGGCGCAAGCTGCCGCAAGAGACAGCGTAAAACGGGGCGCTCATGCTGCCACTCCCGCACCCCAAGCTTCGCTCGCCGTGTCGCGGCAGCCCCCGGACTCGGACTCGCGCAGCGTGGAGCGGGCAGGGGCGCAAAGGCTGTCGATGGACGGCGCTTCCTGGGCACACAGCTCGTCGCTCCCGCACCCCGCTTCGCCACCGAGTCGCGACGGCCCACGTCCCGCAGGGTTGCGGTTAAAATGCGCGCCTGCGGCGTTGCTCGTCGTTGCATATGAGTAACTATGCGGCCTCCTCGCGCCTTGCATCCATCGCATTTTAGACCGCAACGCATCACGCGGGTATTATTGAGATGGGGTCTAGCCATGGGTTTCGATTACCGGCACGCGCGAATTGAGCTTGGTGAAAAGTTCGTAACTCACTGTTCCCGCCGCTTTGGCCACGTCATCTGCCGGCAATCCTTCACCCCACAGCGTGACCGGCGCGTCGACACCGGCTTCAGGGATTTCGCTCAAATCCACGCCAAGCGTGTCCATGGAAATGCGCCCGAGCGTGCGCGTGATTTTGCCGTTCACGTTCACCGGCGTGCCGGTGCGCGCGTGGCGCGGATAACCGTCGGCATAACCGCACGCAACGATGCCCACTTTCATCGGCTTCTCCGCGGTGAAAAGCCCCGTGTAACCGACACGATCGCCCGGCTGCAAATCCTGCGTGGCGATTATCCGGCTGGTGAGCGTCATCACCGGCTGCAAGCCCAATTCCTTTGCGCTCTTTTCGGCAAACGGCGAGGAACCGTACAACATGATGCCGGGACGCACCCAATCGGCGTGAGCTTCGGGGTAACGCAACACCGCCGCGGAATTAGCGAGGCTTTTCGGCAAATTCTGGCCAGCCGCAATTTTGTTGAATTGCTTAAGCTGCGCGTCTATGCCCTGCTCGTCGTCGGCACAAGCAAAATGCGTCATCAGTGTAATACTTCCCACCTGCCGGTTCTGCTTGAGCCGCTGAAGGATGCCGCCGAATGCTTCAACCTTAAACCCGAGACGGTTCATGCCGGTATTGAGCTTCAGGAACACCTCGAGCCTGACCGGCAGCGCGATGGCTTCCAGCATCTCCAACTGCTCTTTATGATGGATCACCACTGCAAGGCCGTTTTCAGCAACCGCCGGCAGCTCATCGACGCTGTAGAAACCGTTAAGTAAAAGTATGCGCTGGCGAAAGCCGGCCTCGCGCAAGACCACCGCATCGTTAAGGTCGATCACCGCAAAACCCTCGGCGCCCGTCAGCCCCCCGGCCGCGCGCAGCAGGCCATGGCCGTAGCCGTTGGCCTTGATCACCGCCATGATGCGTGAATCCGGCGCGCGTTGCCTTGCCACGGCGAGGTTGCTTTGCAAAGCGGAAAGGCTGATGTGGGCCTGAATCGGGCGAGTCATGTCTGTTTTTAGGCGACGGCGACCAAATGGGGGCAGCGTGTTATTCAAACACAAAACGCCTGGTGAGGGTAGTGTCAGAACGGATCTGAATGCATGGCGGGCAGTTTCATGGTATAAAGCTTCCAGAGCCAAACGATAAAATGTTTGTTCATATAACAATTACATTTATCAATCCCCCCAAAGGATGAGTCGCGGTTTCTACACCATTCTGGCGGCGCAGTTTTTTTCCGCGCTCGCCGATAACGCATTGTTGTTTGCCGCGATTGCCCTGCTGATGGGGCTCCAGTCGCCGGAGTGGCAAATCCCGGTACTGCAGCAGTTCTTCGTGTTTTCCTACATTGTGCTGGCGCCGTTTGTCGGCCCGTTTGCCGACGCGCTTCCCAAAGGCCAGGTGATGTTCGTCAGCAATGCGGTAAAGTTCGCGGGCTGTCTGTTCATGCTGGTCGGCACGCACCCGCTTTACGCCTACGGGGTTGTCGGCATCGGCGCGGCGATGTACTCACCGGCAAAATACGGCATTCTCACCGAATACCTGCCGGCGCAAAAACTGGTGCTGGCGAACGGCTGGATGGAGGGTCTCACCGTCGCCGCCATTATTCTCGGCGCCATTTTCGGTGGTGTTCTGGTCAAACCAGAACTCGCCAATAAATATCTTGAAATGTTCGATATCCCGGGCATCGAGACCGGTATTAACACGCCGCCCGAATTCGCCATTGCGGTAATTCTCGGCTTTTATTTTACCGCCGCCATCATCAACCTTTACATTCCCAGGGTCGCGCTTGACCACAAGCTGCCGAGGAAAGATCCGCTGTATCTCCTGCACGACTTCTGGCACTGCTTTAAGCTGTTGTGGCGCGACCCGCTCGGACAGGTATCGCTGGCGGTCACCACCTTGTTCTGGGGCGTGGGCGCGACCTTGCGGCTTATCATTCTCGCCTGGGCGGCGGTAGTGCTCAAATTCGGGCTGGACAAAGCCACGCAGCTCACCGCTGTGGTGGCGCTCGGCATCGCTATCGGCTCGGTCATCGCCGCAAAATATGTAAGGCTGGAAAAATCGGTGCGCATCCTTCCTGTCGGCATCGCCATGGGCTTGAGCCTGATGCTGATGATTGTTGTCAGCAACCTGTATATTGCCATCGTCATGCTGCTCGTCATCGGCGCGTTTACAGGTTTCTTTATCGTGCCGATGAACGCCCTGCTGCAGCACCGCGGGCATTTGCTGATGGGCGCCGGTCACTCGATTGCAGTGCAGAATTTCAACGAAAACTTGAGCATTCTTGCCATGCTCGGCGTTTACGCGGTGATGATCAGGCTGGGATTCTCGGTGTTTACGGTCATGATTTTGTTCGGCACCTTCATCAGCGTGGCGATGGCCTATCTTTACCACAGGCACGCGCAGGTCAGGATTGAAGCCTAGAATATAACTAGAATATAACCGGTTTATCCGGCAGCTCATTGGGTTGCGGCGGCTGCGAGGGGTAATGCCGTTGCAAGTGGCCGCCCACCGCTTTAATACCGGCTATCACTCCTTGTTCAAAGCGCCGCTGCCGAAAGGCTTGCTCCATTGTACGGCAAATTTCTTCCCAGCCTGAATTTCCCAGCTTGGCATGAACGCCGCGATCGGCGACAATTTCCACATCGCGGTCGGCAAGCAGCAGATAAATCAACACGCCGTTGTTGTGCTCGGTGTCCCACACCCGAAGCTGCGAAAATACTTCGATGGCGCGCTCTCTGGCGCTCACCCCGCGCAGCAGCTCCGCAATATCCAGCGCGGATTCGACCGTGAAGCGGATTTGTCCTCGATGAGCGGCTTCACAATCGCGAATCGCCTGCTCGATGGCCCGCAGCGCGCGCGGTGGAAACGCCCGCCTGACCGCGAAGTGCCCGATGACAAGATGTTTGAAGATACGTTTTAAATTCATGGTCACCAACTGCCGGAAGCGCCGCCGCCGCCAAAGCCACCCCCGCCACCGCTGAAACCGCCGCCTCCGAAACCGCCGCCGCTGTAACCACCCGGTCCGCCGTACCAACCGCGGCTACCACCCAATAATGTAAACACAAAACCAATAATGCCGATGATAATGGCAACGACCAATGGCGCGATTATCAGCCAGGCGAGAAATCCCACAACCGTTCCAATGCTGGTCGCGGCGGCAAAACGCCCGAACAACGCGCGCAGCATCCCTCCCACCGCAATCACCAGCACAAAGCCGATAAACAACAGCGATTCGATATTGCCGAAACCGGATGAAGATGAAGAACGTTTGGGTTGAGGCAGCGGCTCGCCTTCAATCACCGCCACCATCCGTGAAATTCCGGCGTTGATGCCGCCGTAGAAATCGCCGCGCTTGAAATAGGGCACGATGATTTCACTGACAATGCGCTTGGCGGTGGCATCGTTAAGCGCGCCTTCGAGGCCGTAACCCACCTCGATGCGCAAGGTGCGGTCTTGTTTTGCCACGAGCAGCAGCGCGCCGTCATCTATTCCTTTGCGTCCCAGCTTCCATGCCTCCGCCACGCGGATAGCGTATTGCTCTATGGCTTCAGGCTGCGTGGTGGGAACGACGAGAACCGCAATCTGGCTGCCTTTTTTGGCTTCAAAGGCGGCGAGCTTCTCTTCCAGCTGCCGGATTTCCCCGCCCGAGAGAGTGTGGGTGAGGTCGGTGACGCGCGCCTGGAGCGGCGGAATCGCCACCTCGGCGCGGGCGAGCCCCGCGCCGAGGCACAGCATCAATAACAATACCAGCCGCGCCTGGATCATTTAGCGGCTGGCGGGGGGGAAGTAAAATCAACCTTGGGCGGCTTGGCGATTTCCTTTTCGTTTTCGACGGTAAACGTGGGCTTGAGCTGGAAGCCGAACAGCATCGCGGTCAGATTGCTGGGAAACGATCGCACCGTGACGTTGTATTCCTGCACTGCCTTGATGTAGCGGTTGCGCGCGACGGTGGTGCGGTTTTCCGTGCCTTCAAGCTGTGCTTGAAGATCGCGGAAATTGGCGTCGGACTTGAGCTGAGGATAATTTTCCGCCACCACCAAAAGCCGCGACAGCGCAGAAGTGAGTTCGCCCTGCGCCTGCTGGAATTTGGCGAATGCCTGGGGATCGTTGATGAGTTCGGGCGTCGCCTGAATCGCACCCACTTTGGAACGCGCTGCGGTCACGCCGAGCAGCACGTCTTTTTCCTGCTGCGCGTAACCCTTCACCGTATTCACCAGATTGGGCACAAGATCGGCGCGCCGTTGATACTGGTTGAGCACTTCCGCCCAGCTTGCCTTGATCTGCTCGTCGGTGGACTGTAAGGTATTGTAGCCGCAGCCGCTTAAAGCCAGGGCAGCAAAGACCAAGAACAGGTAAACCAGTAATTTGCGCATGGAGATCTCCTGTTTGGGATAAAGCTCTGCTCCCTAAATGGGGGCAAAATCGGCGATTACAACTCCCGCATGGTCTTGCGGGCAAAGCACAAATCGGCCCAGGCCTTGGCCTTGTCGGGCAGATTGCGCAGCAGATACGCAGGATGATAGGTCACGATGAGCGGGATGTCACGGCAACTGTGCAAACGCCCGCGCAAGCTGGAAATGGTGGCGTCCGTTTTCAGCAGATTTTGTACCGCGACTTTGCCCAGAGCCACAATCAGCTTGGGCTCGATCAAGGCGATCTGCCGCTCGAGATAAGGCTCGCATTGTTGCGCTTCATGCGGCTCCGGATTGCGGTTTCCCGGCGGGCGGCATTTCACGACGTTGGCGATGTACACATTGTCGCCGCGTCTCAGGCCGATCGCCGCCAGCATACTGTCGAGTAGTTTCCCCGCCTGGCCGACAAACGGCTCGCCTTTGGCGTCTTCTTCCGCTCCCGGCCCTTCGCCTATGAACAGCCAGTCGGCATTTTCATCGCCGACGCCGAAGACAGTCTGCGTGCGCTTTTCATGCAAGGGGCAATCTTTGCAAACGGCAACACAAGCTTTAAGTTCCTGCCAATCCATTTGCAAAATCCGCGCGCGGCGGTCATCCGTGGCACCCGCTGCGCAGTTGGTTTCATTCGCGTCGCGGAGCCGCCACTGCGGCCACAGGCCCAGCTCTTTCAGGATTTCCTCGCGCCGCCCGCTCACAGCTTGAACTCCAGCAGCACCGCGTCCTCGCGTCCATTAGAAGCGGGATAATAACCGCAACGCAGCGCGATTTGCCTGAAGCCGTAACTTTGGTAAAGCTTGAGCCCTGCGGCATTGGAGGGGCGGACTTCCAATAACAGCGCTTTGGCATGATAATAGCGCGCGACGCCGACGAGGTGTTTCATGAATTTTTTGCCCCAACCCAGGCGCTGCCACTCCGCGGCAACACTCAAGTTGAGGAGATGCGCTTCTTCCGCCGCCACCATCATCACCGCATAGCCGATGATGTGTTCCGCCAGCTCGCAAATCCAGCAGCTGTAGCCGGCGCTCAGCGAATCCTGAAAATTGCCGCGGGTCCAGGGGTGGGAATAGATTTTCCCCTCGATGCGCATCACCGCGTCGAGGTCGGCGCTCCGCATCGGCCGCAGCTGCGGCACCTCTTTCAGTTGCGCGCTCATCGCTCGAAAGTCTTCAACGCCACTTTGTTGCGCAAATAAAGAGGCGCGGCTTCTTCCGCCTTGCAGCCCTCGCCCCGTTCAAGCACTGAAACCGCGAGCCGCGCCATTTCCCTTGCGCGCGGCACGGCATCCGCCACAACTTGAGTTAAACGCCCGTGATAGCGCTGCCGCAGCTTTTCTCCATAAACCGCGAAACCGCTGCCGCAACCAATCCAGCCATCGCCCGAGACCAGTGGTGCCTGTTCCGGCCTGCACAGGCCCGGTTCGCTCGCCGCCCGCCAGGAATTGCCACTCTTTTCGTACGCGGCGTGGTAGATTTCGCCCATGCGCGCGTCCAGACAGGCAATGATTTTTTCACCCGGCATGGCTTCAGCCAGCGCTTTCAGTGTGCAGATCCCCGCCACCGGCAAGTCCTTTGCAAACGCCAGCCCCTGCGCTACTCCGCAGGCGATGCGCAGGCCGGTAAAAGATCCCGGCCCGGCGCCAAAAGCGATGCCGTGAAGCTGGTCCAGCGAAACGCGATTCTCGTGCAGGAACGCATCCAGCAGCGGCAGCAATACTTCGGAATGATTTTGCTCGGCCCGCTCCTCGCGCGACACCACTTCGCCATTCAGCCACAGGGCAAGCGAGCAATAATCGCCGGAGGTGTCGAGCGCAAGAATATTCATGACGCTTTGTTACGTCATTTTACACGCAAATTCGCCATGTCCTCACACCCCGGACGTCAGGGAATCCCAAGCGCGCGGCTTATTTAGCGAGCGTGACAAAGAACGCTAATGCCGTAACGATCATCACCAGGGTAGCGAGCCAGCCGAGAATTTTAAGCCAACGGGTAATGACGAATTGCCCCATGATTCTCGGCTGCATTGCCATCAGCATCATCACCACCATGATGGGTACCGCAATCAAGCCGTTGATTACCGCGCTCCAGATCAGGGCCTTGATCGGGTCGATGGAGGTGAAATTAAATCCCACGCCCAGAAGCGTCGCCACCGTAAGGATTCCATAAAAACCCCTCGCCTCCAGCAGCCTGAGCCCCAAGCCAATAGGCCATTTGAAGGCTTCCGCGACGGCGTAAGCCGCCGATCCCGCCAGTACCGGGACCGCTAGCAACCCGGTGCCGATAATTCCAAGGCTGAAGAGCAAGAAAGCAAATTCGCCGGCAATCGGGCGCAACGCCCCCGCCGCCTGCGCGGAAGTCTGGATATCGGTAACGCCGTGGAGGTGCAAGGTTACGGCGGTGGTAAGGATAATGAAGAAAGCGATCAGGTTCGAATAAGTCATGCCGACGTAAGTGTCGAATTTGATCCGTTGCAGATGCTCGACCGCCTGTTCCGGCGCCTCTCTCAACGGCTCCTCGCCCGGCGCAGCGCGCTGCTCCTCCACTTCTTGCGAAGCCTGCCAGAAAAACAGGTAAGGGCTGATGGTGGTGCCGAACACCGCCAGAACGCCGGTGATGTAGTTCGCACTCAGAGAAACCGAGGGCACGAAGGTACGATAAAAAACTTCGCCCCAGGAGATATGAACCACAAACACGGTGCCCACATAAGCGAACAAGACCAGCGTCAGGCCTTTTAATATCGGAGCATAGCGCGGGAACGGAATGAAAATCTGCAGTGCCAGCGAAATCAGCGCAAACAGCACGATGTACAAATGCTCATGCCCGCCTATCAAAAGCTTGAGCGCGGCGCCCATCGCGCCCATATCGGCCGCGATATTGATGGTGTTGGCGACTAGGAGCAGGCCTACCAGGCCGTAAAGCAGCCATGGCGGGAAATGCTGGCGGATGTTGGCAGCGAGGCCGTGCCCGGTAACGCGCCCGATGCGGGCGCTGACTATTTGAATGCCCACCATCAGCGGTAGCGTGAAAAACACGCTCCACAGCATGCTGTGGCCGAATTGGGCACCGACCTGTGAATAGGTGGCGATGCCGCTGGGATCGTCGTCCGCCGCGCCGGTGATGAGCCCGGGACCGAGTCTCTGTAAAAGCGGTTTCTTCTGTGGCTGCAGCGCCGTTTCGTTATTGTTCATGTTCTTCCCGGGCAAAGGGTCAGGTTACCGGCTGTAATTTAGACTTCCATGACAGTAAGGTTACGCTGCTTTCATAAAGACGAGCTGGCAAAAAATTTTTGCGGACCGGGCATGGCGGGTGCAATTTTAAAGCTTATTTTTCCTGACGGCCAATTATTTGCAGCCCAGGCAGCGCTAATAACTGAGCCGCAGCCGCAAGGCAATGACTTTTGCCGGCCCGCGGTCGCGGTTGTATCCCGGATTCTGGATATATTGAAAATCCGGGCTAAATTGCACAAAACGGCCAAGCTGCAGGAGATAGTACGCTTCCATAATTTGCTCATAGCCATAGTTTAGACGACCATCCCCAAGCACAAAGCCACTGCCGCCAGCGGCGAGGTAGTCTCGATGATCGGCGGACAGCCCATTCACCACCAACGCGATACCCAATCGATCCTCGGTGCGCCCCCAGTGATTGCCCGCCACCTGTGCCCCGAACGTCACCGTACGATCCACCTCGGTGAAGGCAAAGGTTTCGGTCTTACCGTCGTTCCAGCCCAATCGGGCGAACAAGCCGGTTTCCCCACCGTCGGCTAACGGCTGTTCTAGGTTTAAGCCCAATCCGTATTTCTTGCGCCCAGGCTGGTCGTCCGCGGCGATGTCAGGTACGGTGCTTTGCGCGAGGCCAATCGCGATGGCGTCGCGGTAAATCCCCATATTGGCAACGTTGCGGTAAACAAGGAGCCGCACCACGGTTCCGTAGTGATTGGGCTGCAAGGTGAGTTCCAGATTCTCGCCACGAGACTTGGTTAATGGCAGATCAAGATCCGGCCCGTTCGCGATGGTGGGCATCTGAAAAATGCCGAGCTTCAGCGCCCACTTGGGTGAAACATATCCCGCCATAATTCCATTGGTGTAGCCTCGCGTGTCGGCGGCAAAATCCCAGGCGGTGTTGTTCCACAGGCTCCAGTTCTGGAACTGGGTACGAGTTGAATTAGCATAGCGGTTGCGGTCGAAGTCATCATTAGCTGCGAACTTGCCAAGCTTAATCTCGATCCTGTTCGACGGCTCGGTGCCGGGCAATTGGTCTACGCCTCGAACAACGTCAATGGTTTCATCATCCATAGACCAAAAGTAACGCAAGTAAGCCCGGGCAATGTACGGTCTTTTGCCGATATTGAATGAGCCTTGGCGAACGACGTCACCGTTAGTTAACCCACCCAGCCCTGTCGAATTACTGACCCCCGCACCCTTGAAGAGCTCGAGATCGAAATAGGCCTGCAGCTGGTCCCAGACCTTCATGCCGGAATACAGACCAAAGGTCTGGGTTTTTTGTGTGTCGCCATCATCACGCAAACTGTTGGGTCCTGAGAATCCGCCTCCCTCAAAGGGGAAGAGATGCTGGGCAATCAGCGTGTATTGTGCGCCGAGGAACTGCGGGAGCTCTGGGCCTTCCGCATGCGCATTGGCCACCTCGACCATGGTGAGGGTGATTGCTGCCGAAAGCGCGACGTAAAGGTATTGCTCGGCGGTTTTTCTCATCTTTTTTTACCTTTCCATGATCATGCGCAGTCTAACGCGACGGAACGAACGTCTGCGTTGGGCCGTGTAGCCGCTAACCAGGCGACTACTAAGTTCGATAAAAAGCGCGCTTAAGTTGGGCGCCGTGCGGAGCACGGCATGAACTTCACTATGAGCACACTGCCTCGTCAGGTGGGCGAGACAGTGGCAGGGGAAATGGAGCTGGATAGTACCTGCGGGTCAGCCTCGCCTACTTTTCTTGGTTGGACTAGGGCAACTACCCATGAATTAATCTCCATGCAATGAGATGGCGCGAAGTATTTTCCAATTCATTTCGATTGTCAACACTTTTTGAAAAAATTTTCAATTTTTTTGAGCCGCCTATTCCTCGCCCAGACCCAAGTTTTCATAATTGTTACAGCGCCGTTTCCAGCGCGCCTTACTCCCACAACACGTTCAGCGCGCCAAATCTGCCGCCGGGGCGGGTTTCGCGTCTACTTCCCACCAGTTCTCTACGGCAGTGGCGTAAAGGCCCCAGGAATTAACGCCGTCGCACACCTGCCGTTGACACGGAAACCATCAGGCAAACGGCCAGCGGCCGATGACTTCATATCCCGTTCCCGCCTCACCCGGTTTTGAGCGAACCAGAACAAACGCGTTGACCTGCCAGTTTATTTCTTTCAGCAAACTTACATCGGGTTCGCGGCGCACGTCACGCAACAAGGTCACATGCGGAATATAAGGCCGTGCGTCGAAACCAAAACCCGCTGCTTTGCTTGCCGTTTCCAGCGCTTTGGCCAGCTCGCTTAGCGGCCGCGGGATTTCAATCGGTGCGGCCCAGACGATGCGGTTGTGGCGCCAATAACCAGGAGAGGTAAAATCAAGCTGAAAAGACTTCCCTGAAACATTTGCAGCGAGCGACTTCAATTCATCGAGGCGGGATAAGGGGATATTGCCGAGAAACACCAAAGTCAGGTGCAGATAGCCGGGCCGGGTGAGGCGCCCGCGACTGCTTTTGCCGAGGAGTCTCGCCCACTCACTGAACGCCCCGCGCACTGCATCATCCGGCCACAGCCCGAAAAAGACGCGTGCGGTGGTTACGTCTTCGGTCCCTTGCTTTCCGATTTGAGACATTTAATACATGCCACCGCCTCAGCCACAATGCCTTCGCCGCGCCCGATGTAGCCCATCTTCTCGTTGGTCTTGGCCTTGACATTCACATCCTTGAGGTCAAGGGCGAGATCCTGCGCAATGTTCTTCACCATCGCTGGAATATGCGGCGCCATCTTCGGCGCCTCGGCGATGAGGGTGGCGTCGATGTTGATGATGCGCCAGCCGTGTTGCGTGACAAGCTTTCCCACTTCGCGCAGGAGCCTGCGGCTGTCGATGTCTTTGTAGCGCGGATCGGTGTCGGGGAAATGGGTGCCGATGTCGCCCAGGGCCGCTGCGCCGATTAACGCGTCGCAGATCGCGTGCAGCAGCACATCCGCATCGGAGTGCCCGGCGAGACCTTTCTTATAAGGAATCTCAACGCCGCCGATAATCAGCTTGCGGCCTTCGATCAATGCGTGAATGTCATATCCCTGTCCGACTCTCATGTGCTCTCCGTTGTTGGAACCTCTGATTAAATCCCACGCGGTTGCGACGGCGGCTTTCCGGGATGGGATGCGCGAAGCGAGGCGCAGTGAATGGTTGACCCCCCTTCACAAGCCGAGCGACAAAGCAGACCGCCCGGAAAGCCCCGTCCCTCCGGGTTGCGGCAAACTGCAGCGTCTGCGTTGTTGCGCTCCTCGGCTTCGTAGGCTCAACTACGACCTTCGTCGCGCGCCTAGCATCCATCCGCATTTTGCCAGCAACGCAATCCTCGTGCGACTTAATCAGAGGTTCCTTAATATGATTTGCGCCAGTTCTACGTCCTGCGGATAAGTCACCTTCAGGTTGCGCGCATCGCTCACCACCAGCTTGGGCTGCAGACCCAGGCCTTCCATGGCGCGCGCTTCATCGGTGACCTCCATGTTTTGCATCGCCTGCAACGCGCGGGTGAGCGTCGCGTGGCGGAACATCTGTGGCGTTTGCGCCTGCCACAAGCCGTCGCGCGGCTCGGTGCGCAGCACGCGGGAGGCGCCGTCGGCACGTTTCAGCGTATCGGCAACCGGCAGCGCCAGCAAGCCGCCCACACCATCCTCAGCCACTTCGTCCAGTAGCTTGTTGAGCAGCATATCGCTCAAGCAGGGCCGCGCCGCGTCGTGCACCAGCACCCAATCTTCGGCACCGACATTGCTTTGCATGGCGGTCAGGCCGTTCAGCACGCTGGCGGCGCGCGTCTCGCCGCCGCAGTGCAGGGGTTTAAGCTTCCCTGAAAACTCACGCCAGTCATATTGCGCAAACCAATTGTCGCTTGGCGCCAAAACCACATATACGCGCGCGATCCGCGGATTCGCGCAAAGCCGCTTCACCGAGTAGTAAAGCATCGGTCTGCCGTTTAAGGACAGATACTGTTTGGGCGTGCCGCCACCGAGGCGCGCTCCACCGCCGGCCGCCGGTATTAGTGCATAATGCTTCATAAAGTTGAATTATCGCGTTTTACACGCACCTAGAGCAAGAAATTGCGCAAGCCATGTGCTAGATTTATATTGTGTTTGAGTGGTCTAACCGGATATGAACCGCGTCCGCTCCCCTGCCGTCGCCGGTAGCTTTTACCCCCGGCAAGCTTCCGAGCTTTCCGCAACCGTTGCCGCGTTGCTGGAGAGCGTCGAGCTTGACGGGCAAGCCGAGCTGCCCAAAGCGCTGATTGCGCCGCACGCCGGCTACATTTATTCCGGACCCGTCGCCGCCAGCGCTTACGCACGGCTCAAAGGCTTATGCGGCGGCATCCGGCGAGTCGTGCTGCTGGGCCCCGCCCACCGCGTTTATGTCGAAGGGCTGGCGTTACCGTCGGCGGTACGCTTTGCCACGCCTCTCGGGACGGTGCCGCTCGACGCCGAGGCGATGCGGCAAATCCGCGCGCTGCCGCAAGTCGTGGAGGGCGATGAGGCGCACCGCCTGGAGCATTCGCTCGAAGTGCATCTGCCTTTCCTGCAAAAACTGCTGGGTGATTTCAGCCTGGTTCCGCTGGTCGTCGGCGATGCGGCGTCCGAGGACGTGGCGCAAGTGCTGGAAATGCTCTGGGGCGGGAAGGAAACGTTGGTCGTTATCAGCTCCGACCTTTCACATTACTTGCCTTACGGCGCCGCGCAACAAGCGGACCAGGATACCGTGAGCGCGATTCTCGCCCTGCGCGGCGCGCTCACGCCGGAGCAGGCCTGCGGTTGCATGCCGGTGAACGGTTTTCTGTGCGCCGCGCGCCGCCGTGCGCTCACCCCCCGTCTGCTCGATGCGCGCAATTCCGGCGACACCGCCGGCGACAAAAACCGCGTGGTGGGCTATGCTTCGTTAGCTTTCACCGAGGGAGCGCCGTCATGACCCGTGGCGAAGTCTTGCTGTTTATTGCCCGCGCCGCCATCTCCCGCGAGCTGGGGCGCAACGCCAGCGCGCCCGAGGACGTGCCCTGGCTGAAAGAAAAACAGGCCTGTTTTGTCACGCTCATGCTCAATCGGCAATTGCGCGGCTGCATCGGCACGCTCGAAGCCTATCGGCCGCTCCTCGAAGACGTGAAAGAGAACGCTATCTACGCAGCATTTCGCGAGCCGCGCTTTCCGCCGCTCACACTCGACGAGCTGGACGAGACCCGCATTGAAATCTCACTTTTATCCGCAGCCACACCTATTTACTTTGCCGGTGAAGATGATGCGCTCAAGCACTTATGCCCGGGCGTAGACGGCGTGATTCTGCAATATGCGAATCATCGGGCAACTTTCCTGCCGCAGGTTTGGGACAAACTCGCCGAGCCCGCCACGTTCATGAATGAACTCAAGCTCAAAGCCGGTTTGAAAGACAACTTCTGGGACGAAGGCATCCGGCTCTACCGCTACACGGTAGAAAAATGGCGGGAGTGGGATTTGCAGGAAGCGCTGTCATGAGTTCCAACTATCCGGGCCGTTACTGGCATTTTATCGAGGATGGACGCATCCAGTGCGATCTCTGCCCGCGCGATTGCAGGCTGCATGAAGGCCAGCGCGGCGCCTGTTTCGTGCGGCAACGCGAAGGCGACCAGATGGTGCTCACCACTTATGGGCGCTCTTCGGGCTTCTGCATCGATCCGGTGGAGAAAAAGCCGCTCAATCATTTTTATCCCGGCTCGAGCCTCCTCTCTTTCGGCACCGCGGGCTGCAATCTGCACTGCCGCTTCTGCCAGAACTGGGACATCAGCAAGTCGCGCGACATGGATCGCCTCGCCGATGCCGCCTCGCCGGAGCAGATTGCCGATTCCGCCGTGCGCCTCGGCTGCAAGGGCGTAGCGTTCACCTACAACGATCCGGTGATTTTCGCCGAGTACGCGATGGACATTGCCGATGCCTGCCGCGAGCAAGGCATCCAGGCGGTGGCGGTCACCGCCGGTTACATGCACGATCAGCCGCGGCGCGAATTTTACGCGCACATGGACGCAGCCAACGTGGACCTCAAGGGATTTACGCAGGAATTCTACGCCAAGCTTTGCAGCGCTGACTTGCAGCCGGTGCTCGACACCCTCGTTTATTTGAAGCACGAAACGGATGTGTGGTTTGAAATCACCACGCTGCTCATTCCCGGCAAGAATGATTCGGATAAGGAAATCACCGCCGAATGCAAATGGCTGGCGAAAGAAGTCGGCACCGATGTGCCGCTGCATTTCACGGCATTTCATCCCGACTTCAAGATGCTCGACGTGCCGCCGACGCCGCCTGCGACGCTCACCCGCGCGCGCGACATTGCGCTCAACGAAGGCCTGCAATATGTTTATACGGGAAACGTGTTCGACACCGAGGGCGGAACCACTTACTGTCCATCGTGCCGAGCTACACTCATCGTGCGCGACTGGCACAACATTCTCAAATACCGCGTGACGCCGCAGGGCCGCTGTCCTGATTGCGGCACGTCAATCAACGGGCGCTTTGAAAAATTCACCGGCCAGTTCGGAAGAAAGCGCATACCGGTGCGAATCGCAGGTTCGTCCGCCTGAACGCAATGTAGCCACTACGCCGCCTTCTTGAGTGGCGTAATTTTCACCACTTGGCGCTTCAGCGCCTGCTCGGCTCGCCACAGGTCATACTGTGCCTGCATGTTGATCCACACTTCGGAACCGGTGCCAAGCCACTTCCCCAGCCGCACCGCCATTTGTGCGCTGACACCCGCTTTGCCATTCAACACCCGTGACAACGACACCCGCGTGACACCCAAGGCCCTCGCGGCGTCCGTTACCGACACCTTTGCGTTTTCGAAAACACCGTCCTTCAATACTTCCCCAGGATGGGCCGGCTTGTGCATTCTCGTCATGGCTTAACTCCTAGTGATAATCCTGATAGTCCACCAAAACTGCATCTTGGCCCTCGAATCGGAACATAAGCCGCCAGTTCCCGCTCACCCACACTGACCAGTGGCCTGCCAGATCACCTGAGAGCCGATGCAGCTTCCAGCCCGGCAGATTCATGCTCCGCGGACCGACGGCTGCGTCTAACGCAGAAAGTTGCAGCCGCAATCGCTTGGCGTGAGTCGGCTGAATACCCGCTTTACTCCCCGACCTGAAGAAGGTTTCAAGACCTTTATGCCGGAATGATCGGATCACTGACTATAGTGTATAGCATAACGATACACATTTCAAGTTGGTTAATGAAAACCGACTAGTTCGTGAGAAAGCGCATGCCCGTGCGTATTGCAGGTTCGTTGCGTAAGCTCACGCCGGTTTGTTTGTACCGGCACTTTCCAGCAAAATCGCCACCACTTCTTCGTCGCTGACTTGGGGAAAATTTGCATAGAACTGCCCCACGGCGAAAAAATCGTGCGTGGCGTGCACGCACACCACTTCATCGGCATAAAGTCCCACTTTTCCCAGCGTGTCGGGCGGCGCGACCGGCACTGCACAGATGAGTTTTGCCGGATTGCTCTGCTTTAAAGCGCGTAGCGCGGCAATCATGGTGGAGCCGGTGGCAAGCCCATCGTCCACCACGATGACGATGCGTCCGGTAGGATCAATCGGTTCGCGCAGCGGCGTATATTGCGCGCGGCGTTGCCGCATAATCTCAAGCTGCTTTTGCTTTTCCTGCTCGATGTAATCTTCGTTCGCGCCGATCAAAACCGCGTCTTGGGTGACAAAAAAATTGCCGCTCTCGTCCACCGCGCCGATGGCGAACTCCGGGTTGTAGGGCGCACCGATTTTGCGCACCAGCACCACGTCCACTTCACCCCCGAGCTCGTCGGCGATGCGCTTGGCCATCAGCACCGCGCCGCGCGGAATCGCCAGCACCAGCGGGTTCTTGCCGCGGTAGGCGGAAAGCTTTTCCACAAGCCTGGCGGCGGCATTGAGACGGTCGTGAAACAAAATATCTCCTTGGTTAATAGTGAGCCGTTCGTGGTGATGCTGAGCTTGTCGAAGCATCGAACCATGAACGGCCGTTCCCCTTCGACTGTTCGACAAGCTCACAGCTCAGGGCGAACGGCTTTTCCAAACAAACTGACCTATTACTCCCCCAATCCGCAAGTATGAGGCTGGGAACGGTTTTACCTTATAATAGCTCGCTTTTTATGCTGTTCGACCAAGCCCCGCCGCTTCCAGGGCAAAAAGTACGCTACGCCGGATTGCACGGCTCAAGCGATGCCCTCGCTTTGTCTCAATTTGCCGAAAAGCATAAGCCTCTCATCATCATCACCGAAACCGCGCAAGACGCGCAGCGGCTGCTCGAGGAAATTCCCTATTTTGCGCCCAAGCTGAAGGTTAATCTGCTGCCCGACTGGGAAACGCTGCCCTACGACAGCTTCTCGCCGCACCAGGACCTGGTTTCCGAGCGCCTCGCCACGCTGTATCACATCACGCACAACGACTGCGATGTCGCCATCATTCCGGTGACCACCGCGCTTTACCGCCTGCCGCCGCCTTCTTATCTCGCCGCCTACACTTTTTTCATCAAGCAAGGTGAAAGACTGAAAGCCGAGACTCTGCGCAGCCAGCTCACGCTCGCCGGTTACACGCATGTCAGCCAGGTACTGGCGCCCGGTGAATACTGCGTGCGCGGCGGGCTGATCGATCTGTTTCCGATGGGCAGTCCCCTGCCCTACCGTATCGACCTGCTCGATGACGAAGTCGAGAGCATCCGCACCTTTGACGCGGATACCCAGCGCAGCGTTTATCCGGTGAAGGAAATCCGTCTGCTGCCGGCGCGCGAATTTCCGCTGGATGAAAAAGGCCAGGAGCGCTTCCGCGTGAATTTCCGTGAGCGCTTCGAAGGCGATCCCTCGAAAAGCCGGCTATATAAAGATGTCAGCCAGGGCCTGGCGCCCGCGGGTATCGAGTATTACCTGCCGCTGTTTTTCAAGGAAACCGCGACGCTTTTTGATTTCCTTCCCGAATCGGCCGCGCTTTGCCTGCACCGCGACGTCCTGCGCGCCATGGAAAACTTCTGGCACGACACGCAGTCGCGCTACCAGCTTTTGCGCGGCGACCGCAACCGCCCGCTGTTGCCGCCGCAGGACTTGTTTTTGAGCGTTGACCGGTTCTTCTCCGGCTGCAAGGCGCACCCGCGGATTGAAATTGCAATCGAGGAAAATACCGGCGCCGTTCAATGCGCGGTTGCTTCCCTGCCGGCGGTTGCCATTGACCGCCGCGCGGAAAATCCACTGAACAAGCTTTTCGGGTTTCTCCAGGATTTCGATGGCCGCGTCCTGCTGCTGGCAGAAAGCCTGGGGCGCCGCGAAATCGTGCATGAATATTTTAACGAATACGGACTCAAACCCGCCCTGTGCGAAAGCTTTAATGCGTTCAGGCAAAGCTCAGAGCGCGTGATGCTGTGCGCTTCGCCGCTGCAAAACGGCTTCATTCTTGAGGATGAACGCGTTGCCATCATTACCGAAAGCGAGCTCTACGCGGCGCAAGTGCGCCGGCGTGACCGGCGCGAAGCCGCGCGCAAAACCTCCGCTGAAGGAATGCTGCGCGACCTGAGCGAAATCCGCATTGGCGATCCGGTAGTGCACGAAAGCCACGGCATCGGCCGCTATCTGGGATTGATGAATCTGGATATGGGCGAAGGCACGACTGAATTCCTGGCGCTGGAATACGCGGAAAAAGACAAGCTCTATGTGCCGGTGTCGCAACTCTCGCTCATCAGCCGCTACAGCGGCGCAGCGCCGGAAGCCGCGCCTTTGCACAAGCTGGGCAGCGGGCAGTGGGACAAAGCTAAGAAAAAAGCCATGCGCCAGGTGCGCGACACCGCAGCCGAGCTTTTGAATCTTTACGCGCAGCGCGCTTCGCGCCAGGGTCATGCTTTCGGCTTCCAGCCGCATGACTATGAAGCGTTCGTTGACGGCTTCGGCTTCGAGGAAACGCGAGACCAGGCGGCAGCCATCCAGTCCGTGATCGAGGATTTGACCAAAGGCAAGCCGATGGACAGGTTGATTTGCGGCGACGTCGGATTCGGCAAGACCGAAGTCGCGCTGCGCGCGGCATTCATCGCCATGATGGACGGCAAGCAGGTGGCGGTGCTGGTGCCCACCACGCTGCTTGTCGAGCAGCATTTCCAGAATTTCTCCGACCGCTTTGCCGACTGGCCGGTGAAAATCGCCGAGCTGTCGCGCTTCCGCTCGGGAAAGGAACAAACGCTAACACTGCAGGGATTGGCCGAGGGCAAAATAGATATCGTGATAGGCACCCACAAGCTGATCCAGAAAGGCGTGAAGTTCAAGCGCCTGGGTCTCGTCATCATTGACGAAGAGCACCGCTTCGGCGTGCGGCAGAAAGAAAGGTTGAAAGCACTTCGCGCTGAAGTGGACGTGCTGACTTTAACCGCGACACCGATCCCGCGCACGCTGGCTTTGTCGCTCGAAGGCCTGCGTGATTTTTCGGTGATTACCACCGCGCCCGAACGGCGGCTGGCGATTAAAACTTTTGTCACGCCTTACAGCCAGGGTATCATCCGCGAAGCGGCGCTGCGCGAGCTCAAGCGCGGCGGCCAAGTGTATTTCCTGCATAACGATATCGACACGATTGAAACCATGCACGAGAAACTGGTGAAGCTCCTGCCCGAGGCGCGCATCCATTTCGCCCACGGGCAGATGCGCGAGCGCGATCTCGAGCACGTGATGCGCGATTTTTATCAGCAGCGTTTCAACGTGCTGCTTTGCACGACTATCATCGAGACCGGGATTGATATTCCCACCGCCAATACCATGATTATCAACCGCCCCGATAAACTTGGTCTGGCGCAGCTGCATCAATTGCGCGGGCGCGTCGGCCGTTCGCACCACCAGGCGTATGCCTATCTTCTGACGCCGGATGAAGAAGCGATAGGCACACAGGCGAGAAAGCGGCTGGAAGCTATCCAGATGATGGAGGAGCTGGGCTCGGGCTTTTACCTCGCGATGCACGATTTGGAGATACGCGGCGCGGGTGAGATTTTGGGCGAAGCGCAAAGTGGAGAAATGCAGGAAGTGGGTTTCAATCTCTACAACCAGATGCTGGGCGCCGCAGTGAAATCACTCAAGAACGGAAAAGAGCCTGATCTTTCGCAACCCTTGGGTGTGACCACTGAAATCAATCTGCATGCGCCGGCGCTGCTGCCTGAGCACTATTGCAACGACATCCACGAGCGTCTGGTGCTTTACAAGCGGCTCGCCAACTGCGAAACGCTGGAAGAACTGGAATTGATGCACGAGGAACTGGTGGACCGCTTCGGCTCACCGCCGCAACCGGCGAAAGTCTTGCTCGACACTCACCGCCTGCGCATCCTCGGAAAACCGCTCGGCATTTCGCGCATTGACGCCACTGACTCAGTCATTCAATTGCAGTTCGTTCCCAAGCCTCCGGTAGATGCCGTCAAAATTATCAGGCTCATGCAGCAGAAACGCAATTACCGCCTGAGCGGCCCGGACCGGTTGCGCATCGAAGCCGAGTTGCCGGACGTCAAGGCACGCGTTGCGGCAATAAGGGAAGTATTCAGCGAATTGAGCTAATGATCACAGAAGGGATTGACGACAAGACTAGGAAAAGCGGGGTATGATAATTGTAATTTGCGGGTGCTGTGTTAAAAGCCGTCGCGCCCATTTCCGGGTGTGACTTGGCAGCTTAGAGGATACCGATTGCGTTTATCAGGTCCTCTGTTAGTGAGCATTATTTTTACTTCAACCTAAAAAGGAGATTTTATGTCACACCAACACAAAATTCCACTACTACTTACTTCTTTATTGGTTTGTTTCTCATTGAGCAATGTTGCATCAGCCCAAGAGGAGACCAAAGCTAATGCACCGGTCATGACTCGGAAGCCTTGCGAAGAGCTGAAGTCTGAGATTGATGCGAAGCTTCAAGCTAAGGGTGTTGAGACTTATTCTCTGGGAATCGTTCCGAATGAAGATGTGAAGGACGAAAAAGTAGTCGGTAGTTGCGATGGCGGAACCAAAAAGATTACGTACAAGAGAGGATAAGGCTCTTGTAAAGGTTACGAACCTACTAACCGGTAGGAGTCCACCGACTGCGTCGAACGCTGAACCGGAACGTTGGACATCATAATCATCACGGTGGCCTAATCAGTCCCGGCAGCTGGTGCGTAACCGGGGGCGCTTGAGTCGCGGATGTCAGCCGCCTTCCGCAATAATCGCGCCTTTGCTTTGCGGCTCACCTCATGAATCTCATCATTCAGGGCAGCGAGATCGAAAACCGTGATCTCAGGCAATTGGCAAAGCTTGCCGGCGCATCGCGCATCGAGCAAATAACCCATGAAGCGTTTCGTTTGCGTGAAGCGCAGGTGCACGACAGAGTGGCCGAATACTGCGAGAAGGCGAAGCTTGATTTTGCTTTCGTACCTGAAAACCTCAAGCTCTCCGGCTTCGGACTGCTGGCGATGGACATGGACTCGACGCTGATTGCCATCGAATGCGTTGACGAACTCGCCGACATGCGGGGCATCAAGGCGGAAGTCTCGCAAATCACTGCGAGCTCGGTGCGCGGCGAAATTGAGTTCACGGAAAGCATGCGCCGCCGCGTCACCCTGCTCGCCGGGCTCGATGAATCCGCCCTGCAACAGGTTTACGACGAGCGCCTGCAGCTTTCCCCCGGCGCGGAAAAAATGCTCGCCGGATTGAAAGCGGCCGGCGTCAAAACGCTGTTAATCTCCAGCGGCTTCACTTTTTTCACCGACCGGTTGAAAAACCGTCTGAACCTCGATTACACCTGCGCCAACGCGCTGGAAATCGTCAACGGCAAACTGAGCGGCAAGGTGGCGGGGGAAATTATTGACGCCGAAACCAAGGCAGTCAAAGTGGAAGAGATCCGGATGCAGCTGGGATTGAAGAGGGAGCAGGTCGTCGCCCTCGGCGACGGCGCCAACGATCTCAAGATGATGGCGCAGGCCGGTGTCAGCATCGCTTACCACGCCCAGCCCATCGTCCGCCGGCAAACGACTTATGCCATCAACCACGTTGGTCTTGACGGCGTGACTAATCTGTTCGCGTGACGCCGGCGACCCCATCCCGCAGAAAAAGCTGTAGCGCACTATAAGCGTAGCCGTAGGCGCGCGCTTCCTTGCTGTGCCGCGGCCCAGCGATGTTGAGGGTTTTGACGCGGTGTTTTGTAACGAACGCGCGGATCAACCGTGCCGCCTTTGACGCGGAAACCTTTTCCGCGTTTATCAGTTCGTGCGGCTTCGCCCGTTCGACACAGAACAACAAAGTCTGCTCG
Source organism: Burkholderiales bacterium (assembly GCA_035543335.1). Classification (NCBI taxonomy): domain Bacteria; kingdom Pseudomonadati; phylum Pseudomonadota; class Betaproteobacteria; order Burkholderiales; species Burkholderiales bacterium. The sequence goes on along the minus strand of DASZZH010000036.1, from coordinate 27,893 downwards.
GTTCCTCCCTGCAATTCACCGAAGTTAATGATCACCGTGCCGTCGCTGTCAATCACGTTCTGCAGCGTGCGCTCGGCATAACCTCCACCCGCAAGCTCTTTAAGCGGGTAACGCTCGGGGATGCGGCCGTCTTCGGCCAGCCGGCCCTCGGGGCACCAGCCGCCGCAGGGGATACCGAGCTCAAGTGCCGCATCCAGCGCGGCGCGGTCCACGCCAGTCTGGCCGCCGGAAACGATTTTAATCATTCTTGCGGCTTTTCGGCCGATTCAGCGAATGACAGTTACGGCGCAAAGCGCGTAATGAATTACCTGCTTTGACACCGAGCCCAGCCGCCAACGCTGGAAAAACGTCTTGCCGCGATGTCCCATGACAATGTGATCGGCTTCGTTTTGTTCGGCATAGTACAAAATTTGCTCCGCAGGGTGCCCCACCACTATTTCGAATCTTGCATTGATGCCCTGCGCTGCAGCCTGCGGTTTCAGATTTGACAGCAAGTTCTCGTAATGCTTGGTGGAATTCTCCAGAACCGCTTCCATTTCCACGTCATCGGCAAAATCCGGTGGGCGGGAAACCGCCAACACGATGAGTTCGGCTCCGTACTTCTTGGCGAGATCCATGGCAAAAGCATATGCCTTGTCTGCGGGCGCCGAGCCGTCATAAGCCATCAGGATGCGCTTGATCATGATTGTCCTCCCTCTATTTCGGGTCGGCGAGCTGCGGGATTTCCTGTCCGGCTGCCCGCCTCTCTTCCTCGGGCGCTTTTTTCAGCAAGTGGCGCGGCAGGAAGAAAGCGTTGGCGATGAGCGTGGGCACTACCGCGCTGCCGATGACGGTGACCACCAGCAGGGAGTACTGGGCCTGATCGATGATGTGGTGAGAAAGCCCGAACAAAGCCGAAATGCTGCCGAAAGTAAGCCCGGTGGACATTAACAGCGTCGTGTACATGGCCTCGGTCCTCGGTGAGCCGTAAAATTTGGTGACGGGATAGACGCCGGCAAATTTGGTCGCCATCTTTGCCAACAGCAAAATGATAAACGCAGCCGGCGCGGCAAGCAATGCGGGCACTGAGACGAAAGAGCCGGCACGGATGAAATAAAACGGCGTAAACAAGCCGAAAGTCAAGGTACGCAACCGCCGGATCAAAGCGTGGTCCTTGCCCACCGTCCCCGCCAGCACCATGCCGATTACATAGGCCGGCAGCACCGCCTCGCTGTCCGCCCAGGCGGCGAGCGCGCCCAGGCCGAAAAGACAAAGCAGCAGGAATTTTGCTTCCAGCTCCGACGGTCTTTCGCCGTAGCGTTTGAAAAGACGAGGAGTAAGCCGAGGCAGTATCGCCATAACAACGACAGTTACACCGAAAAAGATGAGGGTTTTAAAGGTGAAAGGAGCAAAGATGAAGCCCAGCGCCAGTACCGTTCCCAGATCGGTGACAAAGCACGCCGCGAGCACGGTCTTGCCGTAATCGGTTTTATTAAAGCCGAATTCCAGCATCACCGCGTACACTACCGCGACTGAGGTGGTGGAGAGCGCCACTCCGGCAAGCCAGCTCGCCTGAACATCCCAGTGCAGCAGATAATAGGCCGCTGCGGCACAACCGAGAAAAGGCACGAGAAAGCTTACCAGCCCGACTGCGGACGCTTCCTTCAATTTGCGCTTGAATACTACGGGATCGAGCTCGGCGCCGGCGAGAAAAGTCAAAACAATGGCGCCGGTGCCTGAAAGAAACTTGATCCACGACTAGTCTGCTCCGAGAGCCGCGGCGCCGATAAACGCGCCGAGAGCAAGCTGGGCAACGATGCCGACCACAATTTCCGACAATGCGGTGGCGATGCGCAACCAGATCGACATCAGCACGGCAATCAAGGCCAACCCCAACCACAGCGCCGCAAGCGCCCAGGTTTCAGTCATTTCAATCTCCTTTCCCTGTGCCAACGGGAAATTTACTCTACGTTTACTTAATTCCGGGCAACGGGAGAAACTGGAGGCATTGGGGAAAACCAGACATGAAAATGCCTACACGCCCACCTTTATTCGGTGTTGGTGTAGGCATCATCAGCCTTGCGGCGGTTATAAGGAGGAATGCCATCTCCTTGACGCCACTATAGCGTGCAGCAGCGGCGCTATCAAGCAAAATGTTACAGCTTCCTACGCAGCTGGTCGCTGAAGAGCCTCCAGCAGCGGCCTCATCCGACATGCCCGATACCTCATCCGCCAGCTTGCCTAAAGCCACTTGCTTGACTTGGACCCTCTTTAGGCAGAACCTTGTACGCATCGGAGCACGCAGGGTCAGCAGGGCTGGCGCCCCGGAGAAGGGCCCCCTGTCAATAATTCTGCACCGACAAATTGGCTGGTTGAAGCGCGTGCGGCTCGCTTAGCCGCAAAATGATAATGGGGAGGAGAAAATGAGTGAATATCTGATATTTCGTTTGAAATCAAGCGGACAAAGAACTGTTGTCGGTAGCTTCTTGGTCGCCGCTACGGTTGCGCTCGGCGTCGTGGGACCAGCTACCGCATTGGCCGACGATGACCACCGCCTCAAAGCAGTGCCGTTTGCATTCGTCGGGACGGCCGCACAATGCGCACCAAGTCCGGCTGGAAGCCGGATCGTGACGTCGGCGTGGCTGGGCGGCATGGGCTTGCCAGACAACGGCGGTGCGAATACAACCTTCACCACAGTACTGGTCCCAGCAAACCAACAGGATCCCCATCTCGGCTTGTTGCTCTCGAAGAACGGTCCGACGCCGGACTGCTCCTCGTCTGGAGCAATCATCAAGGGCGTTAAGGGAATGACAGTGATTGCCGGATTTCACGTGGGCTTCGACTATCGCAACGGAGGCCACTGCGGCGCCGGTGCACCGCGGTTCAATATCGACACCGATATGGGCTCCTTTTTCGTCGGCTGTGCCAACGCTCCCCAGAGCCCAGCTCCCCAAGATCCCGACCAGTGGACGCGTACACGATCGGTGCTGACGGCCTGCGGCTCTGAGTGCTTCAACACCACGCTCAACGTCGCCGGATCGATTCCCGTCGGGGCCACGATCAATAGCATCGACATCCTCTTCGACGAAGGCACCGATATCGAGAGCAATGATACGCAGGGCGTCGGCCTCGCCGTGCTGGACAACATCAACATCAACGGCAGGCTCATCACACGGGGCACTGGCATTGAGGACGGGATTAACCGTGACAAAAACAAGAAAAACAAAGACGGTGATGACGACGACTAGGACTTAAGAACAAAAGACAATTGACCTGCGCCGCATGATTAATCCAAGCGGCGCAAAAGCGAGTGTTTCACCAGCGGCGGCGGTTGCTCAAACCGCCGCCGCCGTTTATTCACGAGGCGGAACGGCTCGACAGGCTCCCGGCGCGGCAGCCTTTACTAATCTGAACAATATATTTGCGTGAACTTGGGAATCTCATCAGAGGTTCCTTAATTCCCGGTGGGCGAAATGCGGAACTCCAGCACAGATTGCATTTTGCTCAGCGTCTCCGCCAGGCGCCGGGCGTTTTCCCTGCGCAGGGTCAGGATGTCCAGATATTCATTTCCCATCTTAATTCACCGCATCACTTCTCAATCCCAGCGCTCGTCTTTGACTTGCACTTCGCCCGCTTCGACTCTCACTGGAAAGGTCGCTGTAGGCTCGTAAGCGGGCGCGCTCAATGCTGCGCCGGTTTTGATGGAAAAACGCGCGCCGTGGCGCGGGCAAATGATTTGCTCGCCCTCGACCGTGCCGCCGGTCAATACCCCGCCGTCGTGAGTGCACACGTCTTCAATCGCGAAATATTTGCCGTTGAGGTTGAAAACCGCGATGCGCGTGCCCTCCACATCCACCACGCGCCACTCCCCGGGCGGCAGTGCCTCCACCCGCGCCACCGTCACCCATTCCGCCATCAGACCGCCACGAGCTGGATGTCGGGTTCAATCGTGCGCAGCAAATTTTCCACCGCCGAAAGCGTGCCCGCAATTGAACTTGGGCAGCTGCCGCACGCGCCCTGGTAGTGGATGGTAAGCGTGTTGCCTTCGAGCTTGAGTACTTTCAAATCGCCGCCGTCGCCCTGCAGATAAGAGCGGATTTGCTCGTCGAGAATTTCATTGATTTGCGCCAGCCGCAGCGTGTCCTCGATGCTCATGGCCACGCCCGCTTCATTCTCAGCAGGCGCGGCCTGCGCCTGCAACAGGGTATCGGCGTTCGCCGCGCGGATCGGCACTGCCAGCTGCTTCAGCAACTCCTGCCAGTTGGCCTGGCCATCCTGGGTTACGGTAACCCAATGGTCCACATAAAACACGTTGGTCACATGCGGGATCATGAACAGATCGGACGCCAGCGGATCATCCTTGGCATGCGCCGCGCTGTCATAAGAGCGCGTGACGCCATAGGTCAGCGGCTCCTTGAGGATGAATTTCATCGCATTGGGATTGGGCGTGCTCTCGATGTCTGCAATCTTGGCCATGGCGAATCTCTTTAAAAAAAATGGATAGGATTAACAAGATTTCAAAAGATTAACAGGACAAAGCGTTAGGTTTAATCCTGTGAATCCTGAATAATCCTGTGAATCCTGTCTATTCATCTATATTGTCACGCCGGCGGCTTTCATCGGCTCTTCCTCGTTTTCCGTGGTGGCAATCGCCTGCGAATGGAACGCCGCGTGCAGTGTATGCCACGGCAGGATGGCGCATTTTACTCTCGAGGGCAGATCCTTCACGCCGCCAAAGACGCTCAAGCGTCCCAGATGATTGGGCTCTCTCTGCGTATCCAGTTTACCGGTCGCCATGTCGCGGAATTCCTGCGCCAGCGTCTCCGCTTCCTGCACCGTCTTGCCTTTCACGTTGGTTGTCATCATTGAGGCCGAAGCCTTGCAGATCGCGCAGCCTTCGCCATTGAAGACAATCGCCTCCACGCGTTGGTTTTCCACGCGCAGCGCAAGAAATATATGGTCGCCACACAGCGGATTCAAGCCTTCCGCCTTGTGGCTGGCGTTTTCCAGCGCGCCGAAATTGCGCGGTTTCTTGTTATGGTCCAGGATGACTTCCTGGTATAACTGCTTCATATCGCTCATCAGCTGAACATCCTCTGAACTTTCTTGATGCCCTCCACCAGCGCGTCGACTTCTTCAAGCGTGTTGTAAAAGGCGAACGAGGCGCGCGCGGTGGCCGGCACGCCAAAGCGCCGCATCACCGGCTGCGCGCAGTGATGGCCGGTGCGAATCGCGATGCCGTCCTCGTTCAATACCGTACCCGCGTCGTGCGGGTGCACGCCGTCAATTAGGAAGGACAGCACCGCGGCTTTGTGCCTGGCCGTGCCGATAATTTTCACGCCTTTAATGGCGCTGACTTGCCCGGTGGCGTAATCCAACAATTCGTGTTCATGCGCTGCGATGCGCTCAAAACCGATACCTATCAAATAATCGATCGCCGTGCCCAGGCCGATGGCGGCCGCAATCGGCGGCGTGCCCGCCTCGAATTTGTAGGGAATGGTGTTGTACGTCGTCTTCTCGAAAGTGACACTGAGAATCATGTCGCCACCGCCCTGGAACGGCTGCATTTTTTCCAGGAGCGCGCGCTTGCCGTAGAGCACGCCGATGCCGGTCGGCCCGCAAATCTTGTGGCCGGAAAAGGCGTAAAAATCGCAATCTAGCGCCTGCACGTCGAGCGGCAAATGCGGCGCCGCCTGCGCACCGTCGAGCAGCACCGGCGCGCGCCATTTATGCGCGGTCGCAATCATCTCGTGCACCGGATTCACCGTCCCCAGCGCATTCGAGACATGCGAAAGCGCGACGAATTTGGTGCGCTCGTTGAAAAGCTTTTCATATTCATCGAGCAGGATTTCGCCGGCGTCGTTGATGGGCGCCACACGCAATTTCGCGCCTTTTTCCTGGCACAGCATCTGCCATGGCACGATGTTGGAATGGTGCTCCAATCCGGAGATGATGATTTCATCGCCGGCCTTGATGAAGGCGCGGCCGTAGCCGTGCATCACCAGATTGATGCCTTCGGTGGTGCCGCGGGTGAAAATGATTTCGTGCTCGTCCCCGGCGTTGATAAAGCGCTGTGCCTTGCGCCGCGCTTCCTCGTATTCGGCGGTGGCGTGCTCGCTCAAGGTGTGCACGGCGCGGTGGATGTTGGCGTGCTCCCGGGTCTGATAACGCACCAGCCGGTCGATCACCGGTTGCGGCATCTGGCTGCTTGCGGCATTGTCCAAATATACCAACGGCTTGCCGTTGATACTGCGGGCCAGAATCGGAAAATCGGCGCGAACACGCGCGACATCCAGCGCGGGCGCTTTCGGTTTTTCGTTGCGTACCATGCTTGCCTTATTCATGCCTGTTCTCTCACCTGGGTTTGTTCCATCACTTTCTGCTTAAGCTTCCGCGCCAAGGAAGCAACAGGAATCTTGTCGATGATTTCGGCGGCAAAGGCGTAGGTCAAAAGACTTCTCGCCTCCGCCTCGTCCAGTCCGCGGCTGCGCAGATAAAAGACTTCTTCCGCATCAAGCTGTCCCACCGTCGCGCCGTGGGCGCATTTCACGTCGTCGGCGAAGATTTCCAGCTGCGGTTTGGTGTCCACATGCGCCTTGTCCGAGAGCAGCAGGTTGCGGCTCGATTGCGCAGAGTCAATTAATTGCGCGCCCGGCCGCACCATGATTTTGCCGTTGAACACCGCGTGCGCCGCGCCGCCGACGATGCATTTGTGCAATTGCCGGCTCGCGCCGTGCGGCTGGGTGTGATCGATAAAGCTGTGCGTATCGGCGAGTTGCCGCCCGGAAATCAGCGCCAAGCCGTCCAGCGTGCAGCGCGCGCCTTCGGCCGCCTGCACGACGTTCAGGTTATAACGCGAAAGCCGCGCACCCAAAGTCACCGTGTCGCAAGCGTAATGCGCGTCTTTTGCCAGCGTCGCCGTGCAATGTGCGATGTGAAAGCTGTTTCTGCTTTCGTTTTGCAGCCGGGTGTGCGTAATGCGCGCATTTTCACCCACCACAATCTCCGTCACCGCATTGGTGAAGTGAACTTCCTCATTGAGGCTTACATATTCTTCAACCAAGGTGCACCGGCTGCCCTGCTCCGCCACCACCAGGCAGCGCGGATAGGCGACGGTTTCCTTTTGCGTGGCGATGAACAGCAGATGAATTGGCGTGGGATAGTTCGTGTTATTTTTGATTACGACCCATGCGCCATCGTGGAGAAAGGCGGTGTTGAGCGCGCAAAAGACATCGTTCTCGAACCGCGCATGGCGCGCCAGATGCGCTTCCATCACTGCGCCGTGCGCCGATCCGCCTTGTGCCAGATTGCTTATCAGGATTCCATGCCCATGCCCGGCATGAGTGGAAAGCTCGGGCGCGTAAACGCCGTCGATAAACACCAGCCGGTCGGAAGAGGCCTCGGGAATGACAAAGCGCTGCTGGATGGCAGACTGGGTAAGCTTGGTGCTGCCGCCCGCCGGCTGGAAGGAGAATTTCATGAGCGGTGAAGGATCGGTGAAGCGCCATTCCTCGTCGCGCGTGGTCGGGAGCGTAAGCGAATTGGCGCGCTCCAGCGCTTCGGCGCGTATCCGGTTCAACCAGCTTGACGGGCTCGCCTGCGGCTTGCCGCGCAGCAGGCTGTCGATAAAGCGGTCAGCATTGACGGGTTCCATGTCAGCCTTACGCCGCGAGTTCAGATTCGGCGCGCACCCAGTCGTAGCCGCGGGTTTCGAGCTCCAGCGCCAGCTGCTTGCCTCCGGTTTTGATGATTTGCCCGCCTTCCATCACATGCACGTAGTCGGGCACGATATAGTTGAGGAGCCGCTGATAGTGCGTGACCAGCACAATCGCGTTGTCTGCATGGGCGAGGCGGTTGACGCCGTTCGCCACGATTTTCAGCGCGTCGATGTCGAGTCCGGAGTCGGTCTCATCCAGCACCGCCAGCTTCGGTTGCAGTACCGCCATTTGCACGATTTCGTTGCGTTTTTTCTCGCCGCCGGAAAAACCTTCGTTGACGCTTCGGTCGAGAAAGCTCGGATCCATTCCCACGATCTTGATTTTCTCGCGCACGAAATCATCGAATTCCAGCGGATCGAGTTCTTCCCCGCCGCGCGCCGCCTGCACCGTGTTGTAGGCGAGCCGCAGAAAAGCACTGTTGCTCACGCCGGGAATTTCTATCGGATACTGGAAGGCGAGAAAGAGTCCCGAGCGGGCACGCTCTTCCGGCGCCATCTCCAGAAGATTTTTTCCTTCATAACGCACTTCGCCGCCAGTCACGTTGTAGTCGGAATGGCCCGCCAGCGTTTTGGCGAAAGTGCTTTTGCCCGAGCCGTTCGGCCCCATGATGGTGTGCACTTCGCCCGCCTTCACGATAAGGTTGATGCCCTTGAGTATGTCCCGGCCGCCGACCTGAGCGGAAAGACTTTTGACTTCAAGCAGGACTTTGCTGTTCTTGTTGATCACCCCACGCTTCCTTCCAGTTTCAGGCCGAGGAGCTTGGTCGCCTCGACCGCGAATTCCATCGGCAATTGATTGAACACGTCCTTGCAGAAGCCGTTGATGATCATGGAGACCGCCTCTTCGGCGCCGATGCCGCGCTGGGCGAAATAGAAGAGCTGGTCTTCGCCGATTTTGGAGGTGGACGCCTCGTGCTCCACCTTGCCGCTGTTATTCTGCACGTCGATATAGGGAAATGTGTTGGCGCTGCAGGTGGAACCGATCAGCATCGAATCGCACTGCGAATAATTGCGCGCGTTATGCGCGCGGGGGCCGACTTTCACCTGCCCGCGGTAGCTGTTGCTGGAGCGCCCCGCGGAAATGCCCTTGCTGATGATGCGGCTGCGGGTGTTTTTGCCGATGTGCGTCATCTTGGTCCCGGTGTCGGCCTGCTGCAGGTGATTGGTGAGCGCAACCGAATAAAACTCGCCGATGGAATGGTCGCCCAGTAAAACGCACGACGGATATTTCCAGGTGATCGCCGAGCCGGTTTCCACCTGCGTCCACGAAATTTTCGAATTCACGCCCTTGCACAGGCCCCGCTTGGTCACGAAGTTGTAAACGCCGCCCACGCCGTTTTCATCTCCCGCATACCAGTTCTGCACGGTAGAGTATTTGATTTCAGCGTTGTCGAGCGCGATTAATTCCACCACCGCGGCGTGCAGCTGGTTGGTGTCAAATTTCGGGGCGGTACAGCCTTCGAGATAGGACACCGAGGCGCCCTCTTCGGCGATAATCAGCGTGCGCTCAAACTGCCCTGAATCCTGGGTGTTGATGCGGAAATAAGTGCTCAAATCCATCGGGCACTTGGTACCCTTGGGGATGAAACAGAACGAGCCGTCGGTGAACACCGCGGAATTGAGCGAAGCGAAGAAATTGTCGGTGGGCGGCACCACGCTGCCCAGATATTTCCTCACCAGCCCGGGATGTTCCTGCACCGCTTCGGAGAAGGAGCAGAAAACGATGCCGATCTCGGCCAGCTTCTTTTTATAAGTCGTGGCGACGGAAACGCTGTCGAATACCACGTCCACCGCGACGCCCGCCAGCGCCTTCTGCTCGTGCAAGGGCACGCCCAGTTTCTCAAAGGTGCGCCGCAATTCTGGATCCACTTCATCCATACTCGCAAGCTGCTTCTTCGGCTTGGGCGCGGAGTAATAAATAATGTCCTGGTAGTCGAGTTTCGGATAGCGCACAGTGGCCCAGTGTGGCTCGCGCATGGTGAGCCAGTGGCGATAGGCGTTGAGCCTGAATTCCAGCATCCACTCCGGTTCATTCTTTTTCTTCGAAATCATCCGGATCACGTCTTCGCTCAACCCCTTGGGGATAATCTCTGACTCGATCGAGGTGACGAAGCCGTGTTTATAAGGCTGGTTAACCAGTGTTTCTAGAGTAGCGCCCATTTGCATTAATCCATGATTTTAAAGCTCTTTATTCCCGAGTTATTTACTCAACTATTTACAGTTTATTATACCTGACAAATTCAGTCAACTATTCATTTGCCCCTATGCTGGTAAATTGCGGAACCGCATCAAGCGAAGGATGCGTTAAACACTGAAGCTTTCCCCGCACCCGCACTGGTCTTTGATGTTGGGATTGTCGAACTTGAACACTTCCTTGAAGCCGTCCTTGACGAAATCCAGCACCGAACCGTCCAGATAAGGCAGGCTCTCCGCATCCACCACCACCTTGGCGTCGTGCGACTCGAACAGCTGGTCGCGCTCTCCCACCGCGTCGGCGTAATCAAAGGTGTAAGCCAGGCCCGAACAACCGACTTTTTTCACGCCCAGGCGCAACGCCATGCCGCTGCCGTGCTTGGCGAGAACTTTTTTAATATGGGTTGCCGCATTCTCAGTCAGAGTGATTGCCATCTTTGCCATTACTCCTTCATTCGTATTCAAGTGTCAGACCGCAACCGCCACCAGACGTTTCAGCTTCATGAGCACCGTCTGCAGCGTGTGTAAAAATTCCTCAACCTGCGCCATGCTGTTGTCCTTGCCCAGGCTTACGCGCATCGCGCTCTTCGCCAGCTCGGGCGCCACGCCCATTGCAATCAGCGTCGGGCTGGGCTCATGGCCGACGCTGGAGCATGCCGAGCCGCTGGAAGCCGCAAAGCCCGCCTTGTCGAGCTCGATGACCAGCGTCTCGCCGTCGATGCCGGGAAAAGCGAAATAGCTGGTGTTGGAAAGCCGCGCAGCATTGGCGCCAAACAGCAGCGCGTTCATTCCGCGCAGGCCCTGTTCCAATTTCTCGCGCAGCGCGCCCGATTGCGCCGAGAGATTTTGCAAACGGCTTTGCGCAAGCTCGCAGGCCGCGCCGAAACCGACTATCGCCGGCACGTTCTCGGTGCCAGAGCGCAAACCCTTTTCATGCCCGCCGCCCGTCAGCAGCGGTTTCAATTCAATGCGTTTATCCAGAATCAGCGCCGCCGCGCCCTTGGGGCCGTAAATCTTGTGCGCCGAAATCGTCATCGCCTGCACGTTAAGCGCGCTGAAATCCACCGCGATCTTGCCGAAAGCCTGCACCGCGTCGGTATGCATCCAGGTTTTCTGTTTTCTCGCCTTTTCCGCCACCACCGCCACCTCCTGAATCACGCCGGTTTCGTTGTTGGCGAGCATCACCGACACGATGCCGGTCGGCTGCGCGAGCGCGGCTTCCACATCGGCAAGATCAACCCTTCCCTCGCCATCCACGGCGAATTTGTGCAGCTTCCAGCCTTGACGGGCAAGTTCCTGCGCCGGCTTGGCTACACAGGGATGTTCGATGCTGCTCACCGCAATTTGCGTCGGCTTTAACTGCGCCGCCGCACCCTTGATGAAGGTGTTGTTTGCTTCCGTCCCGCCGCTTACAAAAAAAACTTGCGAAGGCTCCACCTTGACGGCAGCCGCCACTTGCTCGCGGGCGCGATTGATGGCTTTACGCGCCTGCGTGCCGTATTCATGGCGGCTGGAGGCGTTGCCGTAATACGTAGTGAAGTACGGCCGCATCGCTTCCAGCACGCGGGTATCCACCGGCGTAGTGGCGTTGTGATCAAAATAAACCGGGAGATTCATGCCGTTTTACGCGGAGACCACAGGCTCGCTTTTCTTGTGCTTGTGCTGGTCGCGCATCACCGCAACATTGCCAGTTTTCTGGCTCACCACCAGCTGCGAGAGCTTCACTGATTGCAGGTAATCGAAGATGCGGTCGTTGAGCGAAGCCCATAAATCGTGGGTGAGGCACTTGTGCTCGTCGTGGCAGTTTTCCTTGCCGCCGCATCGGGTGGCGTCGATCGGCTCATCCACCGCCAGAATGATGTCCGCGATCGACACTTCGTCGATTTTTTTGGCGAGGCAATAGCCGCCGCCGGGGCCGCGCACGCTGTCCACCAGCGCATGACGGCGTAGTTTTCCGAACAGCTGCTCAAGATACGAGAGAGAAATTTTCTGGCGCTCGCTGATTTCGGAGAGCGTCACCGGCCCGCCGCCGTGGCGCATCGCCAGATCGATCATCGCCGTGACCGCAAAACGTCCCTTGGTTGTCAATCGCATAGGCTCACCTTCCGTGGCATGCCAAATACCTGATTAAATTTGTCAACTATACAATACCCGAACGTTTCAGTCCACTATTTTGTTCAGGTAATTCGGATCGAATTTGTCGGCAGTAGCGCGCTCGTCCTCGACTTTTGCGCCGAGTTTTTCCAATTCCTTGACGATGCACTCGATGCGCTGGTCGATGGTGACCGTGTGGTCCAGCAAACCATGGATGGCTTTCGCCACCGGATCGTTTTCGTCCCGGCTTAAACCATAAGCGGAGAAACCCATTTTTTCCGCCACCTCGGCACGCGCCTTTTCCTGCTCGCCGTCGACAATGCGCCCGGGAATGCCGACCACGGTCGCACCGGGCGGAACTTCTTTCACCACCACCGCGTTCGAGCCGATTCTCGCGCCGTCTCCAATCAAAATCGGCCCGAGGATTTTCGCGCCCGCGCCCGCCACCACTCCCTTGCCAAGAGTGGGATGGCGCTTGCCCTTGTTCCACGAGGTGCCGCCCAGAGTCACGCCGTGGTAGAGCGTGCAGTCGTCGCCGATTTCCGAAGTCTCGCCGATCACCACGCCCATGCCGTGGTCGATGAACACTCGGCGGCCGATTTTCGCTCCCGGATGAATTTCGATGCCAGTCACCCAGCGCGAAAAATGCGAAACCAGCCGCCCCAGCCATTTGAGATCGGCGTTCCACAACCCGTGCGCGAATTTGTGAAACAGCAGGGCATGAAAGCCGGGATAGCAGGTGATGACTTCCCAGGTGGTGCGCGCCGCGGGGTCGCGCTCGAATACGCAGGCGAGGTCTTCCTTGATTTGTTCGAACATTTTACTCAGCCCAATTTACCTTAAGAAGCATCAGTTTACTATATCCTACTAAAACAGTCAACTATTTTTGCAACGACTTCAAAATCCCCCTGAGGAGGTTGACTTCTTCTTTTTCCAGGTGCGCCCGGCCAAACAGGCGGCGCAGCCTTTCCATCAGCCGCTTCGGCTGTTCGGGATTCATGAATCCTGTGGCTATCATGACCTCCTCGAGATGATGATAAAACATCTCGATTTCCTCAAAGCTTGCCGGTTCGAATTCCGTTTGCTGCGGACGCTCTTTTTCCACGGCCGCGAGGCGCAATTCATAACACATCACCTGCACCGCTGCGGCGAGATTGAGCGACGAATATTGAGGATTCGCCGAAATCTGCACTACCATCCGGCATTTGATGATCTCCTCGTTGCTCAAGCCCGACATTTCGCTGCCGAACACCATTGCGACCGGCGAGCGCCTGGCCTCTCCAAGCAGGATCCCCGCGGCTTCTCTTGGGTTATGTGCCGCGTGTGAAAGCTCTCTTGGCCGCGCGGTAAGCGCGGCCGCAAGCACTGTGCCGGAAAGCGCCTCGTCGAGAGACGCGCAAACGCGCGCTGCGCCCAGCAGATCCAGCGCGCCCGAAGCCAGGGCGTCCGCTTCACGGTCGGGGAAGCGCCCGGGATTAACGAGGTAAAGCGAACCCAGGCCCATGGTCTTCATGGCACGCGCGGCGGCGCCGATGTTGCCGGGGTGACGGGTGTGGCTTAATACTATGCGAACGTTATCAAGCGGGTTTGACCCGTTCATATTAAAATCACACTTTCCTGAACTCTAAAATCCCAAGTCCTGATTCCTGAATCCTAAAGTTTAGCCATGCACCCCATGCTCACTATCGCGGTGAGGGCCGCGCGCCGCGCAGGCCACCTCATCAATCGCGCATCGCTCAACCTTGACCTGCTGACCGTCAAGCACAAAACCTTCAACGATCTCGTGAGCGAAGTGGACCGCGCGGCGGAACAGGCGATTATCGGTGTGTTGAAAGACTCTTATCCGGAGCACGCGATTCTAGCAGAAGAAAGCGGTCCTCAGGGCGACTCCGACAACCTGTGGATTATCGATCCGCTCGACGGCACCACCAATTTCCTGCACGGCTATCCACAATACGCGGTGTCCATCGCCTTCATGCACAAAAAGGTGCTGACTCAAGCCGTGGTGTACGACCCCGGGCGCAACGAGCTGTTCACCGCCAGCCGCGGGCGCGGCGCGTATCTCAACGACCGGCGGCTGCGCGTGAGCAAGCGCATCAAGCTTGCCGATTCGCTGATCGGCACCGGCTTTCCATTCCGCGAGTTAAGACATCTCGAGACTTATCTCGCGATGTTCCGCGACCTGATGAAAAATACCGCCGGCGTGCGCCGCCCCGGCGCGGCCTCGCTGGATCTCGCCTATGTCGCGGCGGGACGATTGGACGGCTTCTGGGAGATCGGCTTGAGCCCGTGGGACATCGCGGCGGGGAGCCTGCTCATTCAGGAATCCGGCGGGCTGATCGGCGATTTCGAGGGCAACGACGGTTATCTCGAAAGCGGCAACGTGGTCGCCGGCAATCCGAAAATCTTCGGGCAGCTCATCAAAATCCTCGCACCGCATTTGCCTTTGGCTTGAACCTCCGTTCGGAAATGAACAAACCAGAACTCGAAACCCGGAACGCAAAACACACTGGGCACACGCCGATGATGCAGCAGTACCTGCGCATCAAGGCGGACTATCCGCACATGCTGGTGTTCTACCGCATGGGGGATTTTTATGAATTGTTTTACGACGACGCGGAAAAAGCGGCGCGGCTTCTCGACATCACGCTCACCAGCCGCGGCGAATCGGCGGGGAGCCCGGTGAAGATGGCCGGCGTCCCTTATCATTCGCTGGAGCAATATCTCGCCAGGCTCATCAAGCTGGGCGAATCGGTGGCCATCTGCGAGCAGATCGGCGACCCGGCGCAAGCCAAGGGACCGGTCGAACGCAAAGTCATGCGCATCATCACACCGGGAACGCTCACCGATTCGGGCCTGCTCGACGAAAAGCGCGACAATCTTTTGCTGGCCATTGCTCCACAACCAAAGATGTTGGGACTGGCGTGGCTTAATCTCGCCGCGGGCCGCTTGCGCGTACTGGAAATTCCCGAGAGCCAGCTCGCCTCCGAACTGGAACGCCTGCAGCCTTCCGAGATTCTGCTGCCCGATGGTTTTTCGCATCCGCTGCTTGAAAACTGCGGCCTCGCTGTAAAGCGACTCGCGCCGTGGCAATTCGATTTCGACACGGCTACACGCAATCTTTGCAAGCAATTCGGCACTCGCGATTTGAGCGGTTTCGGCTGCGACGGACTGCACGCAAGCGTTGCCTCCGCCGGCGCGCTGCTTGAATACGCGAGAACCGCCCAAGGCACGGCCATTACGCATGTCAACGCCATCCAAGTCGAACACCGCGATGATTTCGTGCGCATGGATGCCTCGACCCGCCGCAATCTGGAAATTTCCGAGACCATTCGCGGCGAATCTGCGCCGACGCTGCTTTCGCTGCTTGACACCTGCGCCACGGGGATGGGCAGCCGCCTGCTGCGCCACTGGCTGCACCATCCGCTGCGCAATCCTGAAACCATCAAATTGCGTTTGCAGGCCGTGTCCTCACTACTCGGTGACGCCATCTACCGCAACGCTCACAAAATATTGAGGAATTGCGCCGACATCGAGCGCATTACTTCGCGCATCGCGCTCAAAAGCGCCCGTCCGCGCGACCTTTCCGGCCTGCGCGACAGCCTGAAGCAGCTGCCGAAACTGCAAGAGCGTATTGCTTCTCTCTCCAGCCCGCGCCTTGCGGAGCTTTCGATGGCGCTTAACGTGCCTGAAGCGCTGGCGAGTCTTTTGCAGCGCGCGCTGCAAGCCGAACCCTCGGCAATGCTGCGGGACGGCGGCGTAATTGCCGACGGCTATGACACAGAGCTCGATGAGCTGCGCGCCATTTCAAACAACTGCGGCGAGTTCCTGATGCAGCTCGAAGCGCGCGAGCGGAGCCGCACCGGCTTGAGCACGCTGAAAGTGGAATACAACAAGGTGCACGGCTTTTACATCGAGGTTTCGCGCGTGCAGGCGGAGCGCGTGCCCGACGATTACCGCCGCCGCCAGACCATGAAAAACGCCGAGCGCTTTATCACTCCGGAACTGAAGAGCTTCGAGGACAAGGCGCTTTCCGCCGCCGAGCGGGCATTGGCGCGGGAAAAGCAGCTTTACGACGCATTGCTGGACGCGCTGGCTCCCTCCATTTCCACTTTGCAAAGCGTGGCCGCCGCGGTCGCTGAATTAGATGTACTGGCCGCCTTTGCCGAACGCGCGGCAAGCCTCAACTACACCCTGCCTGAATTCAGCGAAGAGCCCGGAATTCTCATCGAGGACGGCCGCCATCCGGTGGTGGAAAAGCAGGTCGAGCACTTCATCGCCAACAGCACCGGGCTTTCGCGCAACCGGCAAATGCTCCTGATTACCGGCCCCAACATGGGCGGCAAATCCACTTACATGCGCCAGGCCGCGTTGATTGTATTGCTCGCCCACTGCGGCTCGTTCGTGCCGGCGAAAAGCGCGGTCATCACCCCGATCGATCAAATCTTCACGCGCATAGGCAGCTCTGACGATCTTGCCGGCGGGCGCTCCACCTTCATGGTGGAAATGACCGAAGCGGCGAATATTCTGCATCATGCGTCCGAGCACAGCCTGGTGCTGGTGGATGAAATCGGCCGCGGCACTTCGACTTTTGATGGACTTGCACTGGCGTGGGCCATTGCCGCGCATCTGCTGGAAAAAAACCGCTCTTTTACTCTTTTCGCCACGCACTATTTCGAGCTCACTCGCCTTGCCCAGCATTACCCGCAAGTCGCCAATGTGCATCTCGATGCCATCGAGCACCGCGACCACATCGTTTTTCTGCACGCGGTCGAGGAAGGTCCGGCCAGCCAAAGTTACGGCCTGCAAGTGGCGCAACTTGCCGGCGTGCCGAATACTGTAATCAAATCAGCGAAAAAATACTTGTTGCAGCTTGAACAACAAGGTGTGGGCAAAGATGCGCAAGGCGATTTATTCGCGTCTCGACCGCAAGCGGAAACCCATGCGCCAGAACATCCCGCCTGGCAGCTGCTGCGAGAAATTGACCCCGATCAACTCAGTCCGAAACAAGCGCTGGAACTCGTTTATAAGATCAGAAAGAAACTGGACGAGTAATATCTTAATGATAATGCCCGCCCTCGCCGTGCACGTGGCCGTGAGTGATTTCTTCCTGGGTGACGACGCGCACCTCGGTGACGGTGCAGGAAAAATTGAGGGTTTGCCCGGCAAGCGGGTGGTTAGCATCCACCACCACCTTAGCGCATTTCACGAAACTTGAAATGGTTTTGACAGAACGGTAATCTGTAACCATGAAAAAAACTTTTCTCGGCGGCCTGTCGCCGCAACAATTCCTGCGCCGGCATTGGCAAAAGCAACCGCTGCTGATCAAAAATGCGTTCCCGGGTTTCAAGGATCTGCTCACGCGGGAACAGCTGTTTGAATTGGCTTGCCGCGATGACGTGCAAGCGCGGCAGGTGATGCAAAAACGCAACACCTGGGAAGTATTTCACGGCCCGTTTGCCGCAAAGGATTTCCGCAAGCTGCCCAAATGCAACTGGACCCTGCTGGTGCAAGGAGTCAATCATTTTCTGCCACAAGCGCAACGCCTCTTGCTGCAATTCAATTTTATTCCCTACGCACGGTTGGACGATTTGATGGTGAGCTATGCGCCGCCGGGCGGCGGCGTGGGCCCGCATTTCGATTCCTACGATGTGTTTCTGCTGCAAGGCGGAGGCCGCAGGCTTTGGCAAATCAGCGCGCAAAAAGATCTGCAGCTGATAGAAAACGCCCCGCTGAAAATCCTGAAAAAATTCAACGCTGAACAGGAATGGCTGGTGGAAGCGGGCGACATGTTGTATCTGCCGCCGCAATACGCGCACAACGGCGCGGCGCTGGATGATTGCATGACTTATTCCATCGGCTTTCGCGCGCCTTCCGCACAGGAGCTTGCCGTCCAGTTTCTGCTTTACCTGCAGGATCATCTGCATTTCGACGGCATGTACTGCGATCCCGGCCTGCGGCCGCAGCTTCGGCCGGCGCAAATCAGCGAAGCTATGCTGCGCAAGGCAGCGTACCTGCTGAAGCAAATAAAATGGAGCGGGCGCGAAGTCGAGCTTTTTTTTGGGCAATACCTCACCGAGCCCAAGCCGCACGTCATTTTCGAACCTCCCAAACGGCCGCTGGCTTTCGGGGATTTCGTGCGTCATATCACATCCAGGGGGGCGCATCTTGATCTGAAAAGCCGGATGCTGGTTCACCGCAACAGGGTTTTTATGAACGGGGAAACTTATGAATTTAAAGGCAACGGCTTCCGTAGCCTTGCCGCGCTTGCCGACGCGCGTGAGCTTGCAACGCGTGCCGTTCTCGACGGTAAAGTGCGGAACCTGCTTTACCAATGGTATGCCGCAGGCTATATTAAAATTGGCTGTACTCCTTGAATTTGCTGGACTTGAGCCATGGAAAACACCGCTGCGCCGCAACAGGAAAAATTCGACAGCCAAGCGGGCTACGAAGACGCGGTAGACGCGGTCATCGCCAAAGCGAAGAAGCGCATCCGCATTTTCGACAAGCAGGCGAGTCCTGCTTTCAATTCGGTCAAACGCTATGAGTTGCTGCGAAATTTCCTGCTGGCAAGCCGCGACAACCGCTTGTACATCGTGCTGCACGACGCGGGATTTCTGACTGCGAACTGCCCGCGAATGCTGCTGCTGCTCAGGCATTTCAGCCACGGCATCGCCATCCATGAAACCCAGCAGCACGCCAAGCATGTTTACGACCCGTTTACGGTCATTGACGACAGCCATTACGCGCACCGCTTTCATCATGAAAATGTGCGTGGCTTGATGGCGTTCAACGATTCCGCCGGGGCGCATGAGTTCAATGACCGTTTCGACGAAATCTGGGAGGCGTCTTTCCTGGCCGTTTCCGCCACCACCTTGGGTCTGCGCTGATTCCCCTAAACCGTCGCATGCACGTTGAAAATTTGTTAAAATTACGACTCGGGCGTTGCAACGTTTGTTGGGCGGCCGATTGCTGAATTGCTTTTAGATCCTAAACATTTGCTTAAGGAAAGTTATAAATGAAACATTCGCTCCTTGTTGTTGCCCTTCTGGTACTGGGCCTGACCGCTTGCGGCAAGAAAGAAGAAGCCGCCAAACCCGCTCCGGCTCCCGCCCCGGCTGCGGCTCCAGCGCCCGCTCCCGCTGCTGATGCGGCCAAACCCGCCGAAGCAGCCAAAGCCGATAAGAAGAAAGACGAAGAAAAGAAGTAGTTCTTTCACGGCAATGAAAAAACCGGCGTTCGCGCCGGCTTTTTTTGGCCTCAAGTCTTAGGAACCTCTGATTAAGTCCCGCGCGTAGCGCGTTGCAGGCGAGGGGCGGCCAGATGCTAGGCGCAAGGGCGCAGCGCTATCAGGCCATAACACAAGCCCGAGCCGCCTTCATCCTATCCTTCTCGACCCTCACCTCTATCCTCTCCCAGAGGGAGAGGAGACAAAAGCCCTCTCCCCCTCTGGGGGAGAGATGGAGAGAGGGTTGGGGGGAGAAGGAACGAACGCCCCCTCTCCCGCTTGCGGGAGAGGGATGGGGTGAGGGTTTGCCGCAGATGGCCGCCCAGTCGCCGCAACCCGAAGGGACGGGGGCTGCCGCGACACGGTGAGCGAAGCTTGGGGTGCGGGAGCGGCAGCATGAGCGCCCCGTTTAACGTGGTCTCTTGCGGCAGCATGCGCCCCTTCCCGCTCCATGCTGCGCGAGTCCGAGTCCGGGGCGCCCGGCCCCATGGCTTTGTTGTTCGTCGCTGGTTTGGCCTCCACCAATGGCACTCCTCACGCCTCACCCTGTGTCCGGATTGCACACCGTCGCGCACGCGATGGATTTAATCAGAGGTTCCTTACACAATCTCGCGCCAAGCGAACCCCTCCTGCTGGTCCGCCACGCCAATCCAGTCCGGCTTGCAGTTCATCACGCCCGAAAGCGCGGCTCGCGCCAGCTCGGGAGTGTTGTTGTTCCGACTCAAATGCGCGGCAATGAGGTGCTGCAGGCGACTGCCATCAAGGCTCGCCAGGAGTCTGGCCGAAGCGTCGTTGGATAAATGGCCAAAGCGCCCGGCAATCCGCTGCTTCAGCGGCGGCGGGTAGCTTCCGTTCATGAGCATCTCAAGGTCGTGATTGCATTCCAGCACCAGAGCGTCACAGCCGCTTAATACCGCTTCGATATGGGGGGTGGAAGAGCCGCTGTCGGTGAGCACGCCGAGCCGCCTGGCGCCGTCGCCGAACACAAACTGCGCCGGCTCGCGCGCGTCATGCGGCACCGGATAGGGCTGAAGCGTAACGTCGCCGATGCTGAAGAACTGGTGGCTGTCGATGTAGTTGGCCTCCAGGGCGGCAAATTCGCTCTGAAACTCGCTGGCGGTGCCGAAAGTCAGCCACACCGGCAAATTGAACTTGCGCGCGAATTTGGCCACCCCGCCGCAATGATCCGCGTGCTCATGGGTAACCACGATACCGTCAAGCTGCTCGGGGGCGAGCCCCAACCGGGAAAGCCGGACGATGGTTTCGTTAACGCCGAAACCGCAATCCAGCATCACCCTGGTGCGCTTGACTTCGACCACCAGGGCGTTCCCCTGGCTGCCGCTGCCGAGGGAGGCGAAGCGCATTATTAGTAAGGAGTGAAGCGTGAGGAGTGAGGGGTATAAAACCTCACTCTAGCCACCAGCGGCATTGGATTTACACTCCTCACCCCTTACTCCTCACCCCTCACGAATTACTTCAGTTGTTCATACAGTAAGGTCAAAATCCGCGTGGCGGTTTCGGACCTTTCCGGCTGACCGTCCTTGTTCAGCACATTGACCTGGCTTTGCTCGCCGGCCTCCTGCACCACGATGCGGTAGCGCTCGTTCTTGGGAATTTTTTTCTCATCCGACTTCCAGAACACCAGTTTATCAAGCCACCCCTTTTTCTGCTTGTCGGTGACCTCCGGGTCGGCGTAGCGCACGAAATAAAGCCCTTGCGAGCGGTCGCGGTCTTCCACGGTAAAACCGACGCGATCCAGCGCCAGGCCGATGCGCCGCCAAGCACGGTCAAAGCTGTCGTTGAGCGAAAGCGCGCCGCTGCCGTCGGGTTTTTTGGTGAACGTCGCACGAATAAGGTCGGGCGCCGATTCCGCTATTTGAGTTTTGGCTTGGGCTTCCTGGCTGCCGAAGCGCACCATCAGCCTGGAGAGCATCTCCGTTTCGAATTCAGGATCATCCTTGGGCTGCCATACCGTATGGTCCTTGCCTTCGGTGTCGAACACTTCAACCATGCCGCGATGGCTGATATAAATTTCGGTGGTGTCGAGCTCGGCACCGCGCTCAAGGCGGGTGCGGAATTTGTCGCGCAGCGATGTTGATCTAATAGTATTGATTACCTTATTGAGCAAACCGCGTATCCCCCCTTCCGGCACTCTCTCGCGGTGCTCAGCCCAATCGGTTTCCATTACGCCGGCTTCAGGCATTTCCGTTTTGAGCACATAGCCGTTGTCCAGCCAGAACTGCCTGACCACGGGCCAAATCGTTTCCGGTTTGGCGGGCACCACCAGCCAGCGCTGCCCGCCCGCGCGCTCGATGCGCACCTCTTCAAACGTGGGCAGGACGTTCGCCGAACCTGGAGCAACCTGCGTAGCCTTGCCCTTGCTGAAATCGGAAAAAGTAGCACTGCCCTGCGCACTGGTTGCAACGTTGCGCTCGTCTTTGCCGGGTGAGGTGAGATCCGGCGGCATCTCCAGCGGCTTCACTTCCTGTGCGGATTTATAGCGGTCCTTGCCGCCAAACAGCATCTGGCAGCCGCTCAAGACAAACGCAACCGCCACCAGCAAGCCTACCAGCCTCAAAATGCGCATCACATTTTCCTTTTTTGCATTGCTTGCTAAACCCTGATACCGGCCTGGCGCATGGCGTTTCTTACCGTCTCGTGATAGACGCCCGCTAACGGGGTGAGCGGCAGGCGGATGCCCGGCGCAATGAGGCCCATTTGCGCCACCGCCCATTTCACCGGAATGGGGTTCGCCTCGACAAATAAATTCTTGTGCAAATCGAATAGCTTGTTGTTGATGCTGCGCGCCGTCGCCAGATCGCCCTTGAACGCCGCCACGCACATCTCATGCATGAATTTCGGCGCGACATTGGCGGTGACCGAAATCGTGCCGTGCGCGCCAAGCAGTATGAGCGGCAAGGCGCTCGCGTCATCGCCGCTGTAAACGGCGAAATCCGAAGGTACGCCGCGCAGCAAGTCCGTGCCGCGCTCCATGTTGCCCGTCGCGTCCTTGATACCGACGATATTCGGCACCTGCGCCAACCTCAATACGGTTGGATTGAGCAAATCACAAGATGTTCTGCCGGGGACGTTGTAGAGGATTTGCGGAATGTCCACGCTTTCCGCGATGGTCTTGAAATGCCGGTACAACCCTTCCTGGGCCGGCTTGTTGTAATACGGCACCACCGACAGGCTGTAATCCGCGCCGACTTTTTTCGCGTATTGAGTGAGTTCAATCGCTTCGGAAGTGGAATTGGCGCCGGTGCCGGCAATCACCGGGACGCGTTTTTTGGCCTGCTCGACCACCACACGGATAAGCTCACAATGCTCCTCGACATCCACCGTCGGTGATTCGCCGGTGGTGCCCACCACCACGATGCCATCGGTGCCTTCGCGCACCTGCCAGTCCACCAGCGCGCGCAGCCGCGGAAAATCGAGTTTACCGTCCTCCAGCATCGGGGTGACAATCGCCACCAGACTGCCTTTGAGCATTATTCTGTCCAAATAAAACCGGTATTTTACCTTAAATCACAGCGGGCACATCAGGCGTTTCCACGCTTGGCGCAGATGCGCTGCACCATCGCTGGCTTGGGATGATCAACATAAACATCTTCATAGGCAATCACGCGTAATCGGCCGCGCACCACTTCCAGCAATTCCCCGGGTTTTAACAAAAAATCCGGATTGCTCGGCTTGCCAAAGCGCTCGTTGCCCACGGCGAAAGTTTCATAAATCAATACGCCGCCCTCTTTCAATGCTTGCAGCAAATGCGGAAACAGCGGTCGGTGCAGGAAATTGGCGGCGATAATGCCCTCGAACTTCACATCGTGGTAAGGCCAAGGCCCGCTTTCCAAATCGGCTTGCTTCACGTGCACGCCTTGAATTCCGGCGAGGCTTGCAATCGCCTCGGCATCGTTATCCACCGCCTCGACCTGGAAACCCAGGCCGGCAAGATGGCGCGCGTGCCGGCCCGAGCCGCACGCGACATCCAGCACCTTGCCGCCTGCCGGAATCAGCGAAGCAAAACGGGACACCCATTCGGACGGAGCTGTCAATTCATGCTGCGCTTGCATTGGGCTTCACTCTTCACCAAAATTCAGATGATGAAAGATACCACAAGCAAACTTCCTGGCGCATGGGTGGCCGACCTTGCCTGGCCGGAAGTCGAGGCGCGGATTCAATCCGGCGCAATCGCGATTCTGCCGGTGGGCGCAGCGGCGAAAGAGCACGGCAGGCATTTGCCGCTCAACACCGATCAACTGCAAGCGGAATGGCTGGCTACGCGCCTCATCGAAAAGGCCAACGTGCTGGTGTGGCCGACACTGACTTACGGCCATTATCCAGCCTTCACCGATTATCCCGGCAGCTGTAGCCTGTCCGCGCAAACGTTTGCAAAACTTGTGGAAGAAACTTTGGTTTGCATCCTCAATGCCGGCGCGAAGCAGGTGTTAATTCTCAATACCGGGATCAGCACCATTAAGCCGATCGAGCGCACGGTGATGAAACAAAAACGCGCAAAACTCGCCAACGCCTATCAAGGCCCGCGCTACCTGAAAGCGGAAAAAAAAATCAAGCAGCAGCCTCATGGCAGTCATGCCGACGAGCTGGAAACCTCCGTTATGCTCGCCATCGCGCCGGAGAAAGTCGACATGAGCAAAGCCGCGCCTTGGGCCAAACGGGAAATGCAGCCCGGCAAACTGGTTAAAAACGATCCATCCCACCCTAATTATTCGCCGGACGGCGTCTATGGCGACCCAATGCTCGCCACGCGCGAAAAAGGTGAGCGCCTGCTCGCCGCGATGCTCGAAGATGTTCTGGATGCGATTGCGAAATGTGATTAGTGCTCGATCGGCAATTTCTGATCATTCCAGGCCAGCATCCCGCCTCGCATGTTGGAAACCTGCTCAAAACCCAGGCTGGTGAGTATCGCCGCCGCGGTGCTACTGCGCACCCCGGCGCGGCAAATGGCGATGATATGTTTGTTT
This sequence comes from Burkholderiales bacterium, assembly GCA_035543335.1. Classification (NCBI taxonomy): domain Bacteria; kingdom Pseudomonadati; phylum Pseudomonadota; class Betaproteobacteria; order Burkholderiales; species Burkholderiales bacterium. The sequence continues at coordinate 3,697 of DASZZH010000036.1, read as the reverse complement.
TTGTAGGCGTCCAACTCCGTTGAGCGATTCGCAAGGTCTTTCAGCGGTAGCAGCATGCTCCCCGGGATGTGCCCCAACTCGCCGGAGTATTCATTCGGCTCGCGCACATCGAGAACCAGCGGCGGTGAATCGCTGTTAACCAGCGCCTGCACTTCTGCTGGCGCAAGCTGCCGCACCTGATTGAGTTCTGCCATGCTGGGAAAGGCAACGCGATCGTCATCGAGCGCGGTTTGGTTGGGCTGCAGCACTTCCTGGATTTTGGTTGGCAAAGGCAGCCCGAGTTTTGCCATTAGTTCCACATACTCGGTTCTGGAGCGGTTGGCAATGCGGGGATTCAAGCGCTTCTCTTCGCCGATGGTGGATCGAGTGTTGCCGCGGTAGTCATGCGCGGGAAACACCAGGGTGTCCTCCGGCAAAGTAAACAGCTTTTGGGTAATGCTATCGTACTGCGTCCCGGCATCGCCGCCGGTGAAATCAGCGCGCCCAGTACCGCGAATCAGCAGCGTATCGCCGGTAAAAACCTTGCCGTCCAGGTCCAGATAAAGACTCATGCCATCGGGAGTATGGCCCGGCGTTGCCAATACTTGCAGCCTGATTTCTCCCACAGAAATGGCCTGGCCATCTTTGACATGCATATCGACATGCGGTGCAGGTGCGTTGCGGTGCATGACGACTTTTGCGCCGGTGAGTTCTTTCAGCTCAAACACCGCGGTACGGTGGTCGGCATGCGTGTGCGTATCTACCACCAGCTCAAGGGAACAGCCGTAATACGCCAGCGCCGCCAGGTAGCGGTCGGTCTTCTCCCGGATGGGATCAATCAACAGTGCTTTGCGGGTTTTTTCACAGGCCAGCAAATAGGTTTTGCATTTGCCTTGATTAAGTTCGCGAAACAGCATGTCGTCCCCGCTAGAGTTACTTTATTATAGGTCGCGGGTTGCCGTTCAGCCTTTGCTGAAGACGAACTTGCCACCCTTGCAATCCACTTTGACGGTGTCCTTGGCGGCAAACCGGCCTTCGAGGAGCGCCGATGCCAGCGGGTTTTCGATTTGCGCCTGGATCGCGCGCTTCAAGGGGCGCGCGCCGTACACCGGATCAAATCCGGCTTTGGCGAGCTCATCCAGCGCCGCATCGCCGACCTGGAGCCGGATATCCACTTGCGCCAGCCGCTTCTCCAGATAGCCTAACTGAATCTTCGCAATCGCCCTAATGTTCTTTTCATCCAGTGCGTGGAACACCACCATTTCATCAATGCGGTTGATGAATTCCGGACGGAAATAGGCCTTCACCTCGCCCAGCACCGCGAGCTTGATGACCTGGTAGTCGTCGCCCGCCATCTGCTGAATCATCTGCGAGCCGAGGTTGGAGGTCATGACGATGACCGTATTCTTGAAATCCACGGTGCGCCCCTGGCCGTCGGTCATACGCCCGTCGTCGAGCACCTGCAGCAGCACATTGAACACATCCTGATGCGCTTTTTCCACTTCGTCGAGCAGAATCACCGAATAAGGCTTGCGCCGCACCGCCTCGGTGAGATAGCCGCCCTCTTCATAGCCGACATAGCCGGGCGGCGCGCCGATCAGCCGCGCCACCGAATGCTTCTCCATGAATTCAGACATATCGATGCGAATCAGATGGTCTTCCGAATCAAACAGGAATTCGGCGAGCGCCTTGCAAAGCTCGGTCTTGCCCACGCCGGTCGGGCCCAGGAACAGGAATGAACCGTAAGGCCGCTTCGGATCGGCCAGCCCGGCGCGCGAGCGGCGTATCGCGTCCGACACCAGGCGCACCGCTTCATCCTGCCCCACCACGCGGCTATGCAGCTTTTGCTCCATGTGCAGCAGTTTTTCGCGCTCGCCCTGCATCATTTTCGAGACAGGAATTCCGGTTGCGCGCGAGACCACTTCGGCGATTTCCTCCGCGCCGACCTGGGTGCGCAGCAGTTTGTGCTTCACTTGCTGCGTGCCCACCTTGTCGGCCTGCTTCGACTGCGCTTCGAGCTGAGGCATGCGCCCATATTGCAATTCTGAAACTTTCTGCCAGTCGCCCTTGCGCTTGGCGGCTTCCATTTCGATTTTGACCTTGTCGAGTTCTTCCTTGATGTGCTGTGCGCCCTGAACCTGCGCTTTTTCCGCTTTCCAGACATCTTCAAGGTCGGCGTATTCGCGTTCGAGCTTCTTGATTTCGCCTTCCAACAGCGCAAGGCGCTTCCGCGAGGCTTCGTCTTTTTCCTTCTTCATCGCCTCGCGCTCGATTTTCAGTTGAATCAAGCGCCGCTCTAGCTTGTCCAACGCCTCCGGCTTGGAGTCGATCTCCATCTTGATGCGCGCCGCCGCTTCGTCCATCAGATCAATCGCCTTGTCGGGAAGAAAACGGTCGGTGATGTAGCGGTGCGAAAGCTCCGCCGCGGCGACGATGGCCGGGTCGGTGATTTCCACGCCGTGATGCAATTCGTATTTTTCCTGCAGGCCGCGCAGGATAGCAATGGTGTCTTCCACCGTCGGCTCATCCACCAGCACTTTCTGGAAGCGCCGCTCCAGCGCCGCGTCCTTTTCTATGTGCTTGCGGTATTCGTCGAGCGTGGTCGCGCCCACGCAATGCAGCTCGCCGCGCGCTAGCGCCGGTTTCAGCATGTTGCCGGCGTCTATCGCGCCTTCCGCCTTGCCCGCGCCGACCATGGTGTGCAACTCGTCGATAAATACAATGGTCTGGCCCTCGTCTTTGGCGAGTTCCTTCAGCACAGTTTTCAGCCGCTCTTCGAATTCGCCGCGGTATTTCGCGCCGGCAAGCAGCGCCGCCATGTCGAGCAAGAGCACGCGCTTGTTCTTGAGCGTCTCCGGCACTTCGCCGTTGACGATGCGCTGCGCCAGGCCTTCGACAATCGCGGTCTTGCCCACTCCCGGCTCGCCGATTAATACCGGATTGTTCTTGGTGCGCCGCTGCAAGACCTGGATGGTGCGGCGGATTTCGTCGTCGCGCCCGATGACGGGATCGAGCTTGCCCATGCGCGCCCGCTCGGTAAGATCGAGCGTGTACTTTTTGAGCGCTTCGCGGCTCCCTTCCGCTTCGGAACTGGCCACGTTCTCCCCGCCGCGCACTGCACTAATCGCCTGTTCCAGATGCTTGCGGTCCGCGCCATGCTGCTTGAACAGCCGGCCGGTTTCGCCCTTGTCCGAGAGCAGCGCCAGCAGAAATAGCTCGGAGGCGATGAACTGGTCGCCGTGCTTCTGCGCTTCCTTGTCGGTAAGGTTAAGGAGATTCGCCAGATCACGCGAGACGCTGATTTCGCCGGCATTGCCTTCGACCTTGGTCAGGCTTTCTATGCTTTTCTTGAGCGCGGTCCGCAGCGGCGGCACATTGACTCCGGCCCGCCCGAGGAGCGAACCGGTCCCGCCGTCCTCCTGGTCGAGCAGCGCCAGCAGCAGATGCTGCGGCTCGATAGACGGGTTATCATGCCCGACGGCGTTGCTCTGCGCGTCGGACAGTGCCTGCTGGAACTTGGTGGTAAATTTGTCAAAACGCATTTCTAGTCCATATATTCCATATATTAATTAACAGAGTGTTGAAGAACTCCACGGGGCTGCGGCGTCGGCTTTCCGGGATGGGATGCGCGAAGCGAGCCGCGTCGAATAGCCGTTGCATATTCGCAAGGCGAGCGACAAAGCAGACCGCCCGGAAAGCCACGCCCCATCCGGGTTTG
>DASZZH010000035.1 GCA_035543335.1 Burkholderiales bacterium | reverse complement strand
TTAGTGCTATGGATTCTGTGGACGCTTCTTCTCATAGGCCATTAGCTCGGCGTGCATACCCGTGATGAAATCTGCGACGAGTTTTCCGGTATTTGCGTTAGGGGTCATCGGTGAGGTCAAGTGGGGCTGCGAATGCAATATCTCTTTGAGGAGTTCGTTGGCGTTGGTCCAGGCAAGGTTGTCGTCCATAGGAGCCTCCGGTCGTGAAACGAAGTGAGTTGAGGGGCTTACATCGTAGCACGCTGGGGGTCCCTCCTATTGTTCTTTCACTTTCTGCTGGTTGCACGAGCAGCGTCCGCCAAGTTGACTTTACGGAAACGATCGCTGTAAGACTGCTGCTATGACCGGTAAACGCGAAACAACCCGTATCACAACTGGACCATAGGATTCGTAAATTGCCTTGCAACGCTCGCCATTTCGCCGATTAGTGCTAAGTAGTCTAGAAAAGCTTCACAATACTTACAAAGTGGGTACGTGATGGTTACGTCGGTTCTAGTATTTCCATGGCTCCCCGATCAGGGCTCGGACCAAAAACCCGGATTAACAGTAAGCGGGAATGACCGCTTTGGGTCGATAGCCGGCGTTGAGTGCCGGCTCCCCAATCAGGTCAAATCTGAGAACTGGTTTGTAAGAGTTCCCCTAAGCCAAAGGTTCCCCACCCGGACAATTCTGGGCACTGGTCTCTAAACGTTTTTCTGGGTTGATCAGGCTACTTAGAGCACGCGCTCCGGCTTGGTAGCCCTTGATGCCCTCCTAAACCTCAAAAAAGTGCATGAATTTGCCGTGCTCCAGATGGTCGCCGTCAAAGGTCGAGCGTAGCTGCCGTAACGATTCGCGGTTCTGGTGCAACAACTTCACGACCATACGAGGCTAGTGGTTGAAAGGGTTCCTGAACACAACGGTGGTGGGCCCGAATCAACTTTGCACCAGAACCAAGACCGTCACCCCTTAAACCGGGCCGCTTCGTCCGAGCCGCTGGTTGCGTTGCCGGCGCTGTAGGAATGGGCTCCCACCCCGGCCAGCTTGCCGCTGTCCACGATCAGGTACTTGTCGCGAATGGGACGGCCGCTGAACCAGCACTCCAGTATTTCGCGCACTCCGGCGGCGTAGCGTGCCTGCGCTGACAGGCTCGACCCCGAAATATGCGGTGTCATGCCGTGGTGCGGCATCGTCCGCCACGGGTGATCCTTGGGCGCGGGTTGGGGGAACCAGACATCGCCAGCGTAACCGGCAAGCTGCCCCTTCTCCAGCGCCCGGGCGATGGCGTCGCGATCGCAAATCTTGCCGCGCGCCGTATTCACAATATACGCGCCGCGTTTCATCTTGCTGATGAGTTTCTCGTCGAACAAATGCTCCGTCTCGGGATGCAGCGGGCAGTTGATGGTGACCACGTCGCAGACGCGCACCATCGACTCCACGTCGGGATGATAGGTCAGGTCAAGCTCCTTCTCGACGTTCTGCGGAAGGCGGTGCCGATCCGTGTAGTGCAGCTTGACGTCGAAGGGCTTCAGCCGCCTTAGAACCGCCAAACCAATACGCCCGGCGGCGACCGTTCCGACTTGCATCCCTTCCAGATCGTAGGATCGCGCAACGCAGTCGGCGATGTTCCAGCCCTTGTTGACCACCCACTGGTAGGAGGGGATGTAATTGCGCACCAGCGCCAGGATCATCATCACCACGTGCTCGGAGACGCTAATGCTGTTGCAGTAGGTCACTTCCGCGACCGTGATACCCCGCTCCATCGCCGCCTGCAGGTCCGTATGATCGGAGCCGACGCCAGCGGTGATAATGAGCTTCAATTTCGGCGCCTTGGCGATCCGCGCCGCCGTCATATAGGCGGGCCAGAAGGGCTGCGAAATCACGATATCCGCGTCGTGCAGTTCCTTGTCCAAAACGGAGTCCGCGCCGTCCTTGTCCGAGGTGACGACCAGTTTGTGATCGTTTTTTTGGAGAAATTTGCGCAATCCGAGTTCGCCGGAGACGCTGCCCAGGAGTTGCCCCGGCTTGAAATCAATGCCTTCAGGAGTCGGCAGCGTCTGGCCGTCGGGATAACGTTCAAGCTTAGGAATATCGTCACGGGCGTAGGATTTCGGGTAGCCCCCTACGGGGTCATCGTAAAGTACACAAACAACCTTAGCCATTTTCCTCTCCTTATGGTTCTGGTGAAAAGTCGGTTTGGAGCTACTGACCAGCCGCGAGTTTCTGTACCAGTTGATGTGAAGTAGTTTACTGGTTTTTGCGGTTCGTTGGCTGCTCGATAGGGTTGCTCCTTTCCGTTGTTGTAAGTCCCGGTGCTGCACGATGGCCAGGTCTGTACGGAGCCACAGAAGCTGTCATGGTGAGCGGCGCAGGCGGACGATATAGCCATAGGCCTTCCAGCCCATTTCGGGTCCCCGTAGAGGGCAAATCTGGGCACTGGGAGGAGCGGTTGCTAGTGTCCTAAACGGCTCCTTGCCTAGACTCGACCCTGGGCCAAATCAGCCCGGTCGTGTTCGAAAAGAACTATGCGGGCTAAGAAAGTGTTCGTAAAATCGGGGAAGCGCAGTCTCTCTCACCCAAGATTAGGGCGCTGGCCGCGGAAAGTCCGGCGAGGTGTCAATGTTCATCATCTCGGCAGCATCCCAGAACTGGACCATGTAACGCTGGAAGAAGTCTTTCCGCCCAAGAAGATTGACGGGGTCCGCGTTCTTCGGAAACTCTACAAATGCTCCCTCGAAAGGGAACCGGTCATTCTCAAATTGGATCTCTAGTTTCTTGACCGGCCAGCGCAATATGCGCACAGTTGTGCCACCCGCCGTTGCCGCCCTAGTGACTTTCGCGTCCGCTCGTTTTAGGCCGAGCACCTGCGCGTAGCTTACGTCCATGAGTGAGCAATCCGCACCAGAGTCGACAAGGGCGATGACCTTCACTCTCCGATTGCCGTGCAACAGGTGGACAATCACATATGGCAGGCGCACGCTGCCTTTCCGTGTGACGGAGTAATCGTACCAGGGCACTTTAAAAGAGGTTCAGGCGCTCGGGATGAGCCGAGACGCGAAAGATAAGAGGATCAGTCTCACCGTTCTTCAGGGCGGCCTGCTTAGCCTTATCGGCAGATGTACCCGAACCGACTACATGTCCAAGAGCGACCGCTACCCACTTGCCCTTGAAGCGCTCGAGCTCCTTGGCTAATTCCTTGTTGATAGCTGGAGGTGTTCTGATCTCTGGCATGTGATGGCAGCGGTGCTTACTGTTTCTCTGTTCGTGAACGCTTAGAGCTTGGTCCCCGCATGGGCAATTCATGCTGCGGCGCGGTCAGGCGAGCGTAGGCTACCCTCATAAGCTGTTCAAGAGCGCCAGCGCCAGCAGAAGGGATGGTGCGGTCTGCGCGTAGAGTTGCTGCGACCACCGCAAGGGTGTCCTGGTTCATTCGTTTGTGTGAGCTTGCGAGACCCTTCATAAAGGTTTCGGCCGGCAAATCGAGCCAAGCAAGAAGACGTACGAACGTCTCAACATCCGGTCGGCGCCCTCTCGCCAGCCGCGAAAAGGTGGATGGGCTAAGGGCCAGCTTGCGACCGAGTTGACGCCAACTCAGACTCTCGGCCTGCCGACGAGCCTCGATAGCGTCGTAAAAAGCCGTGTCGTCAAAGTTGACGTCCATGAGTTGCACTCTAGCAACGCGGTTTGACTCTTGCAACATGTATCTGCTGATGCTATTATAAAACGGTTGTTCGATACTTGCAACATAAGGAGAAGCCATGGCCGTACCAATTTTTATCAATCGTGTAAAGCATGAGGCACCGCGCGAGTCGCTTAGCGGCCGCGAAATTCTGGCATTGGGCGGTTTCGGAGCGGATCACGACCTGTTTTTGTTGCAGGGGGAGGGTGATCCGACAGGAGGGACACCGATCGGCCTAGATCAGCAGATCCAAGTAAAGGCTGGTCAGCATTTTCGCGCGATCCCCGGGAACAGAAACTTCGGGTAGGCGGATGACGCCCCCGCAGCTTACACGAGACATTGATTCCCTACGCCAGGACGGGCAAGACCTCAATGTAGTGGAGGATGGCACCAGGTTCTATGTCATCCTGAGGTCGTTCCGGTTGCCCGAAGGGAGGTACGTGCCGCCTGTGACTGATCTCATGGTCATCGCGGACTACCAGTATCCCGCATCGCGGCTTGATATGTATTGGACCGATCCGCCCGTGCACCTCGCGTCGGGCGCGCTACCCCAAACGGCGGAACAGTTTGAAGTCTACGCCGGTCGCCGGTGGCAGCGATGGAGTTGGCATTATCCCGTATGGGACCCCAGCAAGCACAATCTCCGGACACACATCGAAGTATTTCTTGACCGGCTGGCTCGGGGGAACTGATGCGTAGAACGGTTTGGACGGCAAGTGATTGGCGGAAGCTGAGGCGGCATTTCGAGGTAGCCGGTCAGACAGAAGCTGGTGCATTCCTCCTTCTAAGGATGGGTCGATCCACTACTGGCGCGCGTCTAATGGTCCAACGGGTCTTGCTGCCGCCCGAGGGCGCGCTAGAACGGCAGGGCCCCGACTTCTTACGCCCTTCAGGCCAGTGGTTGTCGTCGGTGATCGGTGCAGCCGTCGAGGCGCGATGTGGACTCGCGTTCATTCACTCACATCCTGGAATTCAGTACCCTCCAGTCCTGAGCGCGGTCGATTGGGAAACGAGCATCGCGTGGAGTAGATCCATGACGCCGATGCTTGACGGACCATTTGCGTCGCTGGTGTGGTCACCCAAGGGGGTGACAGGGTTAATGTTTACCGCCGATGCTCCGGATACTCCGTTGAACCTAGATCGAGCGGAGAGCGTAGGCGGCGGTACAGTGGAAGTACTTCACCCGGTAGACAGCCAATTCGAGAGCGACGAAGAGCTCGATGATCGCCAAATCCGTGCGTTGACCACTCTCGGCAATCAACGCCTGCGTGATCTTGAAGTTGGACTCGTAGGCACCGGCGGGACTGGCTCTCCGCTTGCAGAGCAGCTTGTTCGCATCGGAGTAGAAAAGGTCGTACTCGTTGACCCCGATGTATTGGACGACAGGTCGAATCTCCGTCGCGTCGTGGGCAGCCGGCCATCCGATCTCGGCGCGAAGAAGGTAGAGGTAGTGGGGCGACATCTCGATTCCCTAGGGCTTTCAACTAGAGTGACCGTGCTACCTACCGATGTCCGCGATGAACGCGCGATGCGTCGGTTGCTCGACTGCGACGTTGTCGTGAGCACTACCGACACACAGTCGAGCCGTGCTTTCTTAAACCAAATTGCTTATCAATACTGGCTGCCGGTCGTAGATGTAGGGGCTCGGATCGGTACGACTGCCTCTGGAACGGTGAGCGGGATGCCAGTCGAGGTCAGGACGCTTCTTCCTGACAACGGTTGCCTTTGGTGTCGAAAGGGGACGCTCTGCAGCCAGACTATTTACGAGGAAAACCTTCCGATCAAAGAGAGAGAAAAGTTGGCCGTCGAGGGGTACGTACAGGGTCTCGGTGAGCGCCAGCCAAGCCTTGCCCCTGTAAATTACTTCGCGTCGGCGTTGGCGGTGCTGACGTTGATCCGCCTCTACTCCGGTCAGGCTTTGCCGACCGGATCGACGGTGTTCGACGGGTGGGAGCAGTTCGTTCATCCACTCCGCACCGAAGTCGATTCCAAATGTGTTTGTTCAGCGTGGCGTGGCAAGGGCGATGATTTGCCCATTGTGTTCCCAAAGTGAATTAGCCGACAATATCGGGGCAGTCCGTTTATCCCCGCAGTGCGTTTCGTAATTCTGGTGGCACTTGCGATTTTCTCACGATGACATCGCCTATCGGATCGTTGAGGTGACCCGCCTTTTTTGTGGCAGGTTCATCGCTGAATACAAATAAACGAATCGGGAAGGCAGCAGTTGTCCGGTTTTGCCTGTTGGCGCCATTGGAGTAACACGAGGGCTTACGGATACACAAAGCGGATGATAGGCTACTCCAACGCAGGAAAAGGGGGCAAGAACGCCAGGACCCGCATCAAATGATAGCGGTTGGCTAGTTGGTTCGGACAAGATGCGCGGCGAAGCGGTGCCTAGTTTTGTAAGCGGTTGGCTCCCCGACCAGGGCTCGAACTTGCCCTCATGGGCTAGGCGCGACTAATCGTTACGCGTCTTGTTGACGAATCGGAGTAACCTTCGCTCCGCTTGCCAGCGCGTCAAGATAATCCGCCCAACCCCGCATTATACGGCGCCGCTTGTCCACGTATTCCTAGCGATGGTATGCAGCGGGCGGAGGCGCTTCAGGTTCCTCGCGCGAACGAGGTAGAAGCTTGGCCTGCCCCCACAACTGCCCCCATCACCCTCTCGAAACAAGAAGCGCCCTTAGCAGAATCAATGAGATAAAGCCCTAGTTGACATTTTGGGCGAAAATCACCGCTGCGGCGTTGTGATGCAGCGCGCGCTTCACCACTTCCCGCGGAAAAACACTGGTCTGAGACAGCGTGCCGCGGAAGAGTTCTTCCACCGCCAGCACGCGGTTTTGCGCATCGAGAAATATCGCCGCGAACACTTCGTATTCGCGGCCGGCAAGCGCCAGGCGTAAATAATCTCGTACGGCCTTGGGGGAAGTCAGCGCATCGCCGCTTTTGATTTCCTCGTTGAGCGCCCGTTTCGCCATTTCCAGCACGGCTTGCAACTGCGTGTATTTGGCGGGGCCCAAGCCAGGCACTGCGCAAAAATCCGCTTCAGTAGCGTTGAAAAGCCGCGTGAGACTGCCGAAGCGCTTGATTAAATCGCGCGCCAGATCCACCGCGCTTTTTCCCGCCACTCCCGTGCGCAGAAAAATCGCCAAAAGCTCGGCCTCCGAAAGGCTCTGCGCGCCTTTGGCCAGCAGCTTCTCTCTGGGGCGTTCGTCCCGCGGCCAGTCATTGATTGCCATGCGTGGTTTCAGTTGACAGTTTCTTTATCCGCATCAATATATTACACTAGGTTGGGTCAACACTTTGAGTGTCGCCATGAGTCAACCAGGTAAAAAACGTCTTCTGCTCGGCATCACTGGAGGCATCGCCGCTTACAAAGCCGCGGAATTGACGCGCCTTTTGGTGCAGGAAGGCATCGAGGTGCAGGTGGTGATGACCGAAGCGGCCTGTCGTTTTGTCGGCCCCCCAACGTTCCAGGCGCTCTCCGGCAACATGGTCTATACCGACCTGTGGGATGCGCGCATTGCCAACAACATGGCGCATATTGATTTGAGCCGCGAAGCCGACATGGTGCTGGTTGCGCCGGCGAGCGCCGACTTCATCGCCAAGCTGGTACACGGGCGCGCCGATGATTTGCTCTCCACGCTCTGTCTCGCGCGCGAATGCCCGCTGTATGTCGCGCCGGCGATGAACCGGCAAATGTGGGAAAACCCCCCCACCCAGCGCAACATCGCCATACTTGAAAAAGACGGCGTTACGATACTTGGACCCGCGAGCGGCGACCAGGCCTGCGGCGAGACCGGCATGGGGCGCATGCTCGAACCCGAGACGCTCCTGGAAGAAATCAAAGCGGGCTTTCAAGCGAAACTGCTTCAAGGCAAACGCGTGCTGATCACCGCCGGCCCGACATTTGAAGCGATTGATGCGGTGCGCGGCATCACCAATTCCAGCTCCGGCAAAATGGGCTATGCGGTCGCCCGTGCCGCGCTCGAAGCGGGAGCGGAAGTCGCCTTGGTAAGCGGCCCGGTGAGCCTTGCCGCTCCTGCCCGCGCCAGGCTCATTCCGGTCACCAGCGCGCAAGAAATGTTTGCGGCGGTCAAGGAATCAGTCGGGATGGCCGACATATTTATAGGTGTGGCGGCGGTCGCCGACTATCACGTGGTCAATCCAAGCAAACAGAAAATCAAGAAAAGCGGCCAGAACCTCAATCTCCAGCTTGCGCCCAATCCGGATATTCTGGAGTATGTCGCCGGCCTGCCCAACGCGCCCTTCTGCGTCGGTTTTGCCGCAGAAAGCGAAAACCTGCAGGCACACGCCGAACAAAAACGCCGCGGCAAGAAAATCCCGCTGCTTGCCGCCAATCTGGTGCAAACCACGCTGGGCAGTGACGAAAGCGAACTGGTTTTATTCGACGATGCGGGCGCGCACCCCCTGCCGCGCGCAGCAAAAACCACGCTCGCCCGGCAGTTGATCAAGCACATCGCACAGCTTTACGCCAAATCCCGCACGGTCACGGCGTTCAAGAAAAACCAAGCGGGCAAATGAAAAAACTCGATGTTAAAATCCTCGACCCGCGCATTGCATACCAGCTTCCTCACTACGCCACTCCCGGTTCGGCGGGTCTGGATTTGCGCGCCTGCATCGCTCAAAGCATTACGCTCAAACCCGGTCAGGCCGAGCTGATTCCCTCCGGCATTGCCATTCATCTTGATGACCCCGGCCTCGCCGCCATGGTGCTGCCGCGCTCGGGACTCGGGCACCAGCACGGCATCGTACTCGGCAATCTGGTTGGATTGATCGATTCCGATTACCAGGGACAGATATTCGTTTCGGTGTGGAACCGCGGACAGAAGGATTTTGTGCTCAATCCCATGGAGCGCATCGCGCAACTGGTGGTCGTGCCCGTGGTGCAAGTCGCCTTCAACGTGGTGCAGGAATTCAATGAGAGCCATCGCGGAGAAGACGGATTTGGAAGTACCGGCAAGCACTGACAATGACTGATTCGGCAATCGTACTGTTCGCGCATGGCGCGCGCGACACGCAATGGGCGGAGCCGTTCCGCAAAATAAAGGCAATGGTGCGCGCCAGAAAACCCGGCATGCCGGTGGAACTCGCTTTTCTGGAAATCATGCAGCCTTCGCTGGATCAGGCCATCGCCGCGCTGGCCGCGAAAAATATCAAAACTATCGGCATCATTCCCCTGTTCATGGCGCAAGGCGGCCATCTGAAAGAAGATCTGCCGCGCCGGCTTTCCGAGATACGTAAGCATCATCCTACGATTTCTTTCAGAATTTCGCCGCCGATAGGCGAAGTGGAAGGAATCTTAAGCGCGATTGCCGACTGGATTTGCAGCGAGCACGACACATGAAGCGCTTTCTCGCCGCAACTGCTTTCCTGCTGTCCTGGGCGGTTTATGCCGCTGATACGGAACTCGTTCCATTAAGCATCGCCGGCCATCCCATGATCGCCGAGGTGGCTAACACCCCCGAAGCCAGAGAGCAGGGATTGATGTTCCGCAAGCATCTGCGCGGCAACCACGGCATGCTGTTTGTTTTTCTCCAGCCCGGCGTGCACGGCATGTGGATGAAGAACACTTCCGTCCCCTTGAGCGTGGCTTTTCTGGACGAGCAGGGCGTCATCATCAATATCGCCGACATGATCCCCTTCAGCGAGGAGCAGCATCACGCCGCCGCGCCTGCCAAATTTGCGCTGGAAATGCCTATCGAATGGTTCAGCAAACAGGGAATCAAGCCCGGCGCGAAAGTCGAAGGCCTGTCGCAAGCCCCGCGCGGAGAATAAAAAAAGCCCGCCGGGAACGGCGGGCTTTAGATTAATTAAGCATCTAGCCGAAGAACATCGCGGTATGCGCGCCCGCCGCCATGAAGAATAGCATCGGGATGGAAAGCAGGGTGTTGGTGCGCGAAGCCAGAAATGCCACGCGGCGCGCCTTGTTCTTCTCTTCGTCGGTCGCCTGCACGATGCCCAGTATCTTCTTCTGATTGGGCCAGATCAGCACCCACACGTTGAACAGCATGATGGTGCCAAGCCACGCTCCGACGCCGATCACGGCGTACACCCCCCGCAGTCCGAACGCCTGGAAAAAGTTGCCGCCAAGCAGCGCCGCGCCGGCGAGCCATGTCACCACGGCGCTCCAGCGGAAATAAAGCAGCGCACGGGGAGCGACGTGCTTACTGATGCCCGCCGCGGTGCCGTCCGCTTGCGCGGCTTTCATCGCGTCCGCTTGCACGAAGTTGAAATAATAAAGCAGGCCGATCCACATCACACCCGCGAGGAAATGCACCCAGCGGGCAAGTGCCGGTACGTAATCCATGTCTAGCCTCCCAGGAAATGCTTAACGATGTTGTACAGAATCAGGGTCAGGACGAGGCCGCTGATGACCGTGCCCCACAGCGAATCCAATGGATTTTTCATAATCGCTCCTCGAGTAAAATCAGCGAAACTTCAAGGGACACAGTCTATAACAAATCCGCTTGCCTGGGCAGCTGGGCATTTTTTCCTTATTAATTACCTATTTACAGTTTTATGACGAATGAATTGAAGAATCGATGCGTCTACTTGTGGTGCGCCGTTCGCGCCAAGCGCTTTAAGGTGGTGCAACCACGGCATCGCAAAAACCGCTGTTTTGAGAGCTTTCGGCCCGCTTTTGACAGCCGATTTTTTGGCTAATAAGCAACCGTTCCGGGTTACACTTAACCACCCTGGATAAAGAACACCAAATACTTAAGAAAGGGAACTCGAATTGGACTTGAGCGCTTATTCGGATCCGGCTTTGAAATTCATGCTGCGGGTCGGTCTTGCCGTGCTGGGGATTACTTTGCTTCTGCTGCTGCACACGCTGCTGCTGCGCGCCCGTTTGATGCGGCGGCAGCGTCGCGAGCGCCAATTCGTCGAAAAATGGCAGCCGCTGCTGATGCAGGGCATGACGACGGTTCCAAAATTTCTGCCCCGGGTTCCCAAATCGGAGTGGCACATCTTCCTCAGCCTGTGGATCCACTTTCAGGAAACGGTCCGCGAAGAATCCAGACTCAAGCTCAACCAGCTGGCGTGGACCTGCGGGATGGACCATGCGGCGCGGCAACTGCTCGACCACAGGAGTGTGCGGACACGCCTGATGGCGGTCACCACCTTGGGCCATTTACAGGATAAAAACGCATGGGCAAGGCTGAAAAGCATCGTCAACGATCGGCACCCGCTGCTGTCGCTGGCGGCGGCGCGCGCGCTCACGCAAATCGACGCCAAAGCGGCGCTGCCCGAGCTTCTCCCGCTCTTTACCCGCCGCCATGATTGGCCGCTCAACAAGATTGCGAATATATTGAACGAAGCCGGACCGGATGTAGCCTCCGCACCGCTTACCCAAATCGTCCAGTCCGCCGCCCCGGAACAATTCCCGCGGCTGGTGCGCCTGCTGGATTGCGCGCACGGCGAGCAGGCGCTGCCGGCGCTGCGGCGCATCATGTTTGCCACCACCGATGATGGGGTGATTTCCGCCTGCCTGCAGGAGTTGCGCGATCCGCATGATGCGGGATTCGCGCGCGCTCAGATGGGTCATCGCAGCTGGTTTGTGCGGGTACAGGCGGTCAGCGCCCTGGGCCGGCTGGGCACCCGGGACGACTGCGATCTGCTCATCGCACCGTTGAGCGATCCGATCTGGTGGGTGCGCTACCGGGCCGCGCAGGCGCTGGCGAGCCTGCCTGCAATCACCCTCGCCGAAGTGCAGCAAATCCGCGAAAATTCATCGGACCGCTTCGCCCGGGACATCCTCGCCCAAGTTATTGCGGAGAAGCAGCCGGCATGAGCGCCGCCGACTGGATCATCATCCTGCAATGGTTTTTCCTGCTGTATTTCATCGGCATGAACTGCGGCTACATTCTGCTGAATTTGCTGTCCATCGGCACGCTGAAAAACTACATGGAGGCGAAGGATCTTGGCGACTTGCCTCGCGCCTATTCCGGCTACGAGCCACCCATCAGCGTGCTGGTTCCCGCCTACAACGAAGAAGCGGCGATTGCCGGTTTGGTGCGCTCGCTGCTGCAGCTTGAATACACGGAATTCGAGGTCATCGTCATCAACGACGGCTCGAAAGACGATACGCTGGCGACGCTGCAGCGCGAGTTTTCGCTGCTGGTGTTTCCGGAAGCGTATTGGCAGCGCATCAAGGGCCCGGGTGTGCGCGCCATTTACCGTTCCTCGGTCAATCCCAGCCTGCGGGTGATCGACAAGGAAAACGGCGGCAAGGCGGATGCGCTGAACGCCGGCATCAACGCCTCACGTTATCCCCTGTTCTGCGCGGTGGACACGGATTCGATTCTGCAGCGCGACAGCCTGCTGCGGATGGCACAGCCGTTTGTCGAAAACCCCGATACGGTGGCGGTCGGCAGCATGGTGAGAATCGCCAACGGTTGCGAGGTGCGCGAGGGATTTCTCGCGGACATCGGCCTGCCCCGAAACCGGCTGGCTTTGATGCAGATCGTTGAGCGCTTGCGCACTTTACTCTTTGGGCGGCTCGGCTGGTCATTTTTCAACGCCGTGCTCATCATCTCCGATGCGCTCACCCTGTTCCGCAAGGAAAGCGTGGTCGAAGCCGGGGGCTACCGCGTTGATGCCATTGACGAAGACATGGAACTGATCGTGCGTCTGCACCGCCTGCTGCGCCTGCGGGGGGCGCGCTACCAGATTACCTACGTTCCCGACACGATCTGCTGGACCCGGGTGCCGGAGAACCTGAGCACCCTGAAACGCCACCGCAGCCGCTGGCAGCACGGGCTGGTGGACAGCCTCGCCTTGAACCTGCCGCTGCTGTTCCACCGCAAAGGCGGCATGGTGTCCTGGCTGGCGTTTCCATTTATAACGCTGTTCGAATGGCTGGGCCCCGTCATCGAAGTAACCGGATATCTTTTCATGATTTCCGCATTTGCGTTGGGGCTGATTTCCGTCCCGGCTTTCGCGATTTTCCTCCTGGTGGCCATCGGCTTTGGCATGCTGCTCTCGATGAGCTCCCTGGCTCTGGAAGAACTCTCGATCCATCTTTATCCGCGGCCCAGGCAACTGGCGGTGCTGCTCGCGGCGGCTTTCCTGGAAAACCTCGGTTACCGGCAACTGGTCGCGCTGTGGCGCTCGCTCGGGCTCATGCAACGTTTGGTTTACAGTCTGCGCAAGATGGCGTCGGCCTAGAACTTTTCCCACGCCATGACCGTTGCCATTCTCCCCGTTCAGGCGTAGGCTGTGTTTTGCACGGCAAGGCCCAGCACGGGGAGGGGGAATGAACCCTGAACTCGAGAAAGGAGTTTTGTCATGTGCTACGAGTATGAAAGCTATCTGCAGGAAAAATTGAGGAAAAGCAAACAAGAGACCGAAGACATGAAGAAGCGGGCGCAGGCGGGAAAGCCCGCGCCCGAAAAAGATTCCAAAAAAATACCGGAAACGCAGGAAGAACCGGTACCCGCCTAAAAAACGAATTCAAGAATTTAAAGCCCCGCATCAGCGGGGTTTTTGTTTTTTAATCATTCCCCGCGGCAAGCTGCATCGGGGAGCATTTCACCGTTCCATAAGAGCAGAAGACGCAGCAGTCACCGCGGACTGGGACGCAGCAGCGCCTTGCAGCTAGTACATTCGTAGTAGAACTGGCAGGCATCAGCAGGCATGGTTTCTTCTTTGCGGAAACCGCAGTGTGGACAGGTAATGACAGATTGCAGGATGGCGGTGCTCATGCCGGAGTGGGCTCGATTAAGCCACCTCAAGCATTTCCCTGACTACGCCGCTCCACGCTTGAGCGAGGTTGTAGCGGTCGTAACCGCCGCCGCCAAAAGCCATGATTTTCCCCTCGCATAATTCATTGGCAAGCAGACACAGCCGCTTTGCCGCATACGCATGCGCAGCGGGCGAATATTGCAAATGCGCAAGCGGGTCGCCGGCAATCGAATCCGCGCCGCATTGGAACAGGATGAACTCGGGCTTTCGCTCGCGCACTAGCGCTTCCACTTTCGGCCACACCTTGAGGAACTCCGAATCGCCCGAGCCCGGCGCCATCGGGATGTTGAGTTTCATCCCCTGCGCTTTGTCCTTGCCGGTTTCCTCCGCAAAACCGGTGCCGGGATAAAGATAACGCCCGTCTTCGTGGATGTCGGCGTAAATCAGATCGGGATCGCTTTCAAACGGATAGAACATGCCGTCGCTGTGGTGCACGTCGATGTCCACGTAGCCCACGCGCTTCACGCCGTATTGCGCGCGCAGCGTCTCCGCCACCACGCCGAGATCGTTGAACACGCAAAAACCCGCCGCGCGGTCGCGCCGCGCGTGATGCAATCCCCCGATGGGCTGGAACGTGCGCCTGCACTCGCCTTGCATGATGCGCTTCAAGCCATCGAGCGCCGCCCCCACCACGTGCGCGGTCACTTCATACACGCCGGGAAACGCTGGCGTGTCGCCGTAGTCAATCGAGCCGTGGCCAATTTTGGAAAGTGAAATCACTCGGTTTATATGCTCCGTGGTATGAAAGCGCTCGATTTCCTCTCGGCTCGCCGGTTGGGATGAATTAATTTGCACCTTCTTGTCCAAACCCTGCTTCTGCGCTTCTTTCCAGAACGCCGCCTGCCGGTCGGGCCCGAACGGATGGCCGTCGGGAAAGCCGTAGCCGCCGAGGTTATCGCTCAAATACAAACAAACTTTCGCGTTCTGGTTCATAGTGTTTTGCTCTTAAATATTAAACCCCTTCTGAGCCGCCGAGTACCGCAAACATTACGCTCCTTCCCCCTATCTACTTCCCATCAAGCTGAGCAGCCATTATTTGATTCCCTCCCCTTCAAGGGGAGGGTTAGGGTGGGGATGGAACATGCGACTAAAACAATGCCATCTGCCCGCTCAACACGGGCTTGCGAAATCTTTTGGTATCCAATGCCCAATCTCTTCGATTAAAACCCAAACGCTCGCACGCGATGCGGAAACGCTTCTCCAGCAAATCGGCGAATTCTCCCGTGCCGCGCATGCGGCTGCCGAATTGCGGATCGTTCTCCCTGCCGTCGCGCATGTCGCGCACCCGGCTCATCACATGCTGCGCTTTCAGCGGATAATGATGATTCAGCCAGTCCTTGAACAGGTCTTTGATTTCATACGGCAGGCGCAGCAGCACATAGCCCGCGCCGATTGCTCCGGCTTCGCGCGCCGCTTCGAGCACTTTCTCGATTCCGGAATCGGTGAGGAAAGGAATCACCGGCGCGACCAGCACGCCGCACGGCACGCCCGCTTCGCTCAACCTTCGAATGGTCTGTATTCGGCGAGTCGGCGCGGCTGCGCGCGGTTCCATCCTGCGGGCAATTTCATGATCGAGCGTGGTGATGGAAACAAACACACTGACCAGTTTTTTCTGCGCCATCGGCGCCAGCAAATCGAGATCGCGTTCAACCAGCGATGACTTGGTGACGATGCCCACCGGATGCTCGCACTCGGCGAGCACCTCGAGAATTTGCCGGGTGATGCGGTACTCGCGTTCGATGGGCTGATAACAATCGGTGTTCATCCCCAACGCCATCACTTCGCAGCGGTAACCGGGTTTCGCCAGTTCCTCGCGCAGAAGCTGCGCCGCATTTACTTTCGCAAAAAGCTTGGTCTCGAAATCCAGGCCGGGAGAAAGATTGACATAAGCGTGGCTCGGGCGCGCGTAGCAATAAATGCAGCCGTGCTCGCAGCCGCGGTAAGGATTGATGGATTGACTGAAACCGACGTCCGGCGACTCGTTGCGGGCGATGATGCTTTTCGCCAGCTCCTCCGTCACCGTCGTCTCAAGCTTGGGTGGCTCCTCGTCCGGCGGCGTATTCCAACCGTCATCGACCGCCTCTCTCACCACGTTTTCAAAGCGGCCTTCCGGATTAATCGTCGCGCCGCGGCCTTTCAAGGGTTCGGCGTGCTCACCGGTGAGGGTTCTTAAGGGCATGGGCTTGTTTTATTTCTAGAATTCAATGGGCCAAGATCGGCCACGGGCATTCCTTTGAAACTCACATCGTTCAACTTCTGGCAAGAGTATAGACCGATTTGTGGAAAACTTGCAGCGTCGTCGTGCCGCTCAACATTTTCGGCGATTGGGCCGTGATCACCCAATCCATTGCGGCGCGCTGTATACTTTGATAATATACAGTGGTGATCTCGGTAGAGGACATCGAGAGCTTTGAATGGGATGCCGGCAACGTCATCAAGAGTCGGACGAAACACGGCGTTACGCCGGCCGAAGCCGAGCAGGTCTTTTTCAACGAGCCCCTGTTACTGCTTCCGGACGAAAAGCACAGCGGCAGGGAAACCCGGTTATTCGCTCTGGGTCACACGAATGACGGGCGGCGGCTGTTTGTGGCATTCACCGTCCGCGGCAGGAAAATACGGGTGATCTCCTGCCGGGATATGTCCAGAAAGGAAAGAGGGATTTATGACAAAGCGTAAACCATTGCCAAAGTTATCGAGCGAAGCGGCTGCACGCCGATTTTGGCAGACACATGATTCGACCGAATACCTGGATTGGTCGAAGGCCCAGCGCGCGCGTTTCCCAAATCTTAAGCCCTCGACGCAGGCGATCTCACTGAGGCTGCCCCAGCACATGCTGGAGCGGATCAAGACCGCAGCGAACCGGCGCGACGTGCCCTATCAGTCCCTGATCAAGATATGGCTGGAAGAAAAGCTGAAGGCTTAGGAACCTCTGATTAAGTCCTTCGTGAACCGCGTTGCGGGCAAAATGCGGATGGTTGCGAGGCGCGCGACGAAGGTCGTAGTTGACGCTACGAAGCCGAGGAGGGCCCGCATAACGTCGCACCTGCGAAGCTGTGCAGCGGAGCGGGCCAGCGCTCGCCTTCGCGGTCGCACGTACCCGAGGCTCCACGCTCCGGCGAGCACGATGCAGACGCCGCAGTTTGCCGCAACCCGGAGGGACGATGGCTTTCCGGGCGGTCTGCTTTGTCGCTCGGCTTGCCAAGGGGGTCTGGCCATTGGCTTCGCCTCGCTTCGCGCATCCCATCCCGGAAAGCCACCGTCGCGGCCACGCGGGACTTAATCAGAGGTTCCTTAGTACGCCGCCCGGCGTCCAGGTTTTGGCGCGGGTCGGATTATTTGGAACGGTGCTCTCCGTCGCGTGGGGATTCTAGATCAATCGGCATCGCGAATAAATTCGTTTCTGACCCCTTATATATGGTATTGATGATCAGCAGCTTCTCGCCGCCGAACTCCGCCGGGTACTTCCGCCGCAGCCAGTCGCCCACCTCGTCGGCTTCGTCGGTGCTGTTTATCATCACGAAGAGCACGGGGCTCTTGCCGAGCGGCTTGAGCTGGTCTCGATACTCCTTCCAGCGCTCAACACCGGCTGCCAGATACGCCTGATACCGCGTGCTGGCGATGTCTGAGCGCTGCTCGGTAATGCCCTTCGCAATACCCTTGAGCGGGCTTTTCACCACCCTGTCAATGATGGCCTTCTTGAGCGGATAGTCGTAAACCGTCCAGGAAAACAGTTCTCCCGTGTCGCGGTGTAGCCGAGAAATCGAATTGTGCCACCATGCCGTTAGGGACTTCGCTGCCGAGGCGGCGAATGAACTTGTTCCACTCGCTTTCTTCGTCGTGCGTGTGATGCGCTTCGTCGTTCAATACGGCAATCGGTCAGTCGCGAGCCTGCGCCATGCGGGCTTGTGCTAACATCAAAAGTACCCTTCCATTGCCAGGCCGTTCGTGGAAACTTCCGTCTCGAGGCAGAGCATCACCGGCCGCAGCGTGGTCAGCGCCGACGCGCTGCTCGAGACGATCCGGGAGATCGCCGCCGAGCTCCATCCGTCGCGGCCCGCAGTCTCCGCCTCGCTCGACAACCGTCTCGAGCAGGATTACGGCTTCGACAGCCTGGGTCGCATGGAACTCTTTCTGCGTATCGAGCACCGCTTCAGCGTGAGCTTGACTGAAAGCGTGATGGCGAGCGCCGAGACGCCGCGCGATCTCCTGCGCGCGATGCTCGCCGCGGGATCCGCGCACCTCTCGCACGCCGCGGCGGCCGAGCGCGCGACGACACTGGCGACGGAATCCGCCACGCCCGACGAAGCGGCCACGCTTCCTGAAGTGCTTGCGTGGCACGTCGCGCGGCATCCCGACCGCCCTCATATCGTGCTCCAGGATGACGCGGGACAGGAGCAGACCGTCACTTACGCGGCGCTCGACCGAGCGGCCCGGGCCATCGCCGCCGGCCTGCAGGAACGCGGCCTGCAGCCCGGGCACGCGGTGGCGATCATGCTGCCGACCAGCACCGAGTACTTCTTCAGCTTTTTCGGCATTCTGCTCGCGGGCGGCATACCGGTGCCGATCTATCCGCCGGCGCGCGCCTCCCAGATCGAGGACCACCTGCGCCGCCACGCCGGCATCCTGTCCAACGCTCTGGTCGAGATCCTGATTACGGTGCCGCAGGCAAAGGCGATCGCGCTCTTGCTGAAGCCGCAAGTGGCAACACTCAAGAGCATCGTGACGCCGGAGGAACTGATGAAATCGGGGCAGCTCTCGACGCCGCACCGCGCCAGCCCGCAGGAAATCGCCATGCTCCAGTACACCTCGGGGAGCACCGGCAATCCCAAGGGCGTGATCCTCACCCACGAGAACCTCCTCACCAATATCCGCGCGATGGGCCGGGCGCTACGCGTGACGCCCGCCGACGTGTTCGTGAGCTGGCTGCCGCTCTACCACGACATGGGGCTGATCGGCGCCTGGATGGGCAGCCTCGTCTACGGCTTCAAGTACCCGGTGATGTCCCCGCTCACCTTCCTGTCCCGGCCCGACCGCTGGCTGTGGACTATACATCGCCACGGGGGCACGCTCACCGGCGGTCCCAATTTCTGCTACGAGGTTTGCCTGCGCAAGGTCGAGGACGCGCAGATCGAGGGACTCGACCTTTCCACCTGGCGCTTCGCCTTCAACGGCGCCGAGCCGGTTTCGCCCGAAACCATGTCGGCGTTCAGCAAGCGCTTCGCACCATACGGCTTCAGGCCCGAAGCGATGGCCCCCGTCTACGGCCTCGCCGAAGCAACGCTGGGCGTGTCGTTCCCGCCGCCGGGCCGCGGCCCGAAGCTCGATCGCGTCGAGCGCGACAGCTTCATGCGGAGCGGCCGCGCGATCCCGGCGCCCGACGAGAGGCCGGATGCGCTCACCTTCGTCGCCTGCGGGCGGCCGCTGCCCGGTCACCAGGTGCGCGTCGTGGATACGACCGGCAGCGAGCTTTCCGAGCGCGAGGAAGGCCATCTCCAGTTCAGCGGCCCCTCGGCGACGAGCGGCTACTATCGGAATCCGGAGGCCACGCGCGACCTACTGCGCGGCGAATGGGTGGATACCGGTGACTACGGCTACATCGCCGAGGGTGAGGTGTATATCACCGGCCGCGTCAAGGACGTCATCATCCGCGCGGGCCGCAACATTTACCCTTACGAGCTGGAAGAGGCGGTCGGCGGAATCGAGGGTATACGCAAGGGCTGCGTCGCCGTCTTCGGCAGCAGGGACGCGCGCTCCGGCACCGAGCGCGTTGTGGTGCTCGCCGAAACGCGCGAGACTGATCCCGGCAAGCGGGAAGCTCTGCGCGGCCGGATCAGCGAGCTCGCGGTATCCATCATCGGCATGCCGGTGGACGAGATTGTGCTCGCGCCGCCGCACGCCGTGCTCAAGACTTCCAGCGGCAAGATCCGCCACGCCGCGAGCCGCGAGGTGTACGAGCGCGGCGACAACACGGGGACGCGCGCCGTCTGGTGGCAGATCGTGCGGCTTACCTGGTTTGCGATCCTGCCGCAGGCGCGGCGCACCCTGCGCGTGGCCGCCAATCTGTTGTACGGGGCCTACGTCCTGCTGCTGCTCGGGTTGCTGGGCTCCATCACCTGGTTCACGTGCGCCCTGGTCCCGCGGACCGCGTGGTGCTGGCGTTTAAGCCACTACATGGCGCGGCTGTTCCTGCGGCTCGGGGGAATCCGGCTGACCGTCCGGGGGCTCGAACATGTTCCGGCCGGCCGCGCCTGTGTGCTGGCGATCAACCATGCAAGCTTTCTCGACGGCACCGTCGTGGTCGCCGCCCTGCCGGAGCCGATGCGCTTCGTCGCGAAGCGCGAACTGCTGGATCACTTCGTGCCGCGCATCTACCTCACCCGCATCGGGACCGAATTCGTCGAGCGCTTCGACGTGCAGCGCGGCGTGGAGGACACCGGCCGTTTCGTCGCCATGGTCGGCGCCGGCCATCCCCTGATCATGTTTCCGGAGGGCACGTTCCGCCGCATGCCGGGGCTGCTCCCGTTCCGGATGGGCGCGTTCGTGATCGCCGCCCGCTCCGGCATGCCGGTCGTGCCAGTAACATTGCGCGGCACGCGCTCGATCCTGCGCGAGGGGCAGTGGCTGTTCCGCAGGGGAATGATCAGCGTGACGTTCAGCGAGCCGATCGAGCCGGAGGGAACGGATTGGGACGCCGCGATCGCCCTACGCGACCGCGCGCGGGCCGAGATGCTGCGGCTGTGCGGGGAGCCGGATCTCGGGGAGGAAGTGTGGCTGCCGCCGAAGCGGGCTGGCTGAAACCTCTCACCGCTGAGGACGCGGAGGACGCAGAGGAAAAACCGGTCCTTCTCAATCCTGAATCCAAAATCCTGAATCCTGCTTCTTAAGCCGCCGATGAACGCCAAGGACAAATCGGAAAGACAATTGAGCCGCAGATAAACGCCGATAAACGCGGATAAAAAAAGAAGCCGGGCCACCGACGACACGAAACCTTTACTCTGGTTTTCTCCGTTTACTGTTCACCGTTTACCGTTCACCAACTATGGCCGCCGCCCGGCGTCCAAGATTTAGCGTGGGTCGAATTATTTGGGGCGGTGCTCTCAATCGCGTGGGGATTCTGGATTGACCGGCATCGCGAATCAATTCGACTCTGACTCTTTATGCCCTTGCTATCCTCTGTTCTATTTGGCCCCCCAGTAGGACTAGAACCTACGACCCGCGGATTAATAGGCGTTATGAGAACGCTTGACAAGCAACCGGGGATCGATGAAATTTACCTATGGGTTAATTAACCGATAGGTTTTTAAAGATGTCGCCTGATCACCTCAGCGTCACCTTCGCCGAGCAAGGCGGCAAGACGAAGCTCACGATCCGGACTCGCTTCGAGTCGGTCGCGATTCGCGACGCGATGCTGAAAATGGGGATGTCCGAGGGATGGGCGCAAAGCCTGGAACGCCTCGAGCAGCACCTGGCGAAGGCTTGATTGGCCGGACCGCAGAGTTCACGATGGCGGTCGCGCGGCATCTGGCCAGGCAGGGATCAGGCGGGGACCGTACGATCACCACAACGCCCCTTTACCAGCGTCCGCTCTTCGCCCTTCCGACCGACTGCTTCGGGTCGATAGCCGGCACACCGCGACTCTAAGTCTACTCCCGGACTAAAAGTACGTTTACTGCTTTGACGAGCACGCGCACTGAATCCCCCTTTTTCACGCCAAGGTCCGCGAGAGTGTCCTGCGTCATGACGGAGGTGATGTCGATCGGGCCGTCGACGCTAACCTTGACTTGACACATGAGGGAACCCTTTTTGATTTCCGCGACCTTTCCGACAACGTTGTTTCGCGCTCCGTATTTCATGCGGTCCTCCAAAGAAGAAGTGCTATTGAAATCACCGGGACTGGTACAGCGAAAAAAGCAAGGGGATGATACCCACGTTTCGATTTCTGACCCCTGTTTTCCGTCTTGTGAGTACTTAACTGGTCGGGGCGGCGAGATTCGAACTCGCGACCACTTGCACCCCATCATGGGCCTCGTAACTCTGAGGTTTACTAATCAACACCTTGCAATGCTTGCTATTCTAATTTGTAGTCATGTGAAGTGTCAAAGTAACGATTTTTAGCCGAAAGGAGTTACGAAATGGTTACGTATTGTTGCCTTGCCTTTGTCTCGGAGGTTCTCCTGGCAAAAGAAGGATGGCCAAAAGTTATTGGCGCGAAACCTAGTAAAAGCGATTCGCGCCGCGGAGAAAACTTTTAGTGCTATGGATTCTGTGGACGCTTCTTCTCATAGGCCATTAGCTCGGCGTGCATACCCGTGATGAAATCTGCGACGAGTTTTCCGGTATTTGCGTTAGGGGTCATCGGTGAGGTCAAGTGGGGCTGCGAATGCAATAT